>JANNGY010000429.1:0-12453 GCA_031404095.1 Betaproteobacteria bacterium
ATTGACGGCAAGCGGCTGGTTATTCAAAGCGTCGAGCCCGAACCCGATGCGAAGTCTTTTTTTGCGGCCGTCAAAGAGAGTCAGGCCGCGCATGGTTTGGTGCGCGAGCACAAAGCGCTATGAGAGTTAAGCGGTCGAAACAATCAATCGACGATTTTCGTCCCGAATACGATTTCGATTTCACCAACGCAAAACGCGGGCGTTATGCAACCCGCTTGAAGACTGAAGGGTCAAATTTTGTTCTTATTGAACCTGACCTCGCCAAGGCATTTCCCGATTCAGCATCTGTCAATGCCGCCTTGCGATCAGTCGTTGAGTTCGCAAAATTGTCGGCTGGCCTGTCACAGCGGTCAAGTGGGCGAGCGGGTAAGCGACGTACCGCTTAACTTGGTTGTGAAAATTAAACCGTGGTCTGTCCCCTGATAATCCGCCAATTGTAAGTGACGCCGAAGTAATGGGTGGTACCCCTGTCTTCACTGGGACGCGGGTTCCTTTTCAGACGCTGCTTGACTACCTTGAGTCCGGGGCGCAGATCGAGGAATTCCTCGAAGACTTTCCGGGTGTCCCGCGCGAAATTGCGGTAGAGGCGCTACAACAAGCGGGCGATCTCGCCCTGGCGCATGCGCGTGCAGCTTGACGAGTCCGCACTGCTCGACCTTAACGGTCAATCGGCAAAATCTGCAACCATATTGTGAGTTTCGACAAGGAGATGGCCATGGCACAACTTGACCGCATCACCCAGCAGCCCGATGTCATGGGCGGCAAGGCTTGCATTCGCGGGATGCGAGTGACGGTCGGCATGGTCTTGAGTCAGATCGGGGCCGGCCACAGCGTCGAGGAAGTTCTCGCCGACTATCCTTACCTGGAACGCGAAGACATCATGCAAGCAATTCGTTACGCTGCTTGGCGTGCTGAAGAACGCGAGGTCAACCTGACCAACGCATGAAGCTGCTTGTTGATATGAATCTGTCGCCGAATTGGATCGGCGTATTGAACAATGCCGGCTTTTAGGCTATGCATTGGTCGACGGTCGGTAATCTCAATGCGTGGGACGAGGAGACCATGGCCGATGCAATCACGAACGATTGCATTGTTCTCACGCACGATCTGGACTTCAGCGCGATACTCGCGGCGACACACGGAGAGAAACCTAGCGTGGTGCAAATCCGCGCGGAAGATGTCAGTCCGAACGCAATCGGAATGCAGGTTGTCGCCGCGCTACGCCAGATGGAATCGGAACTGAAGGCAGGCGCGATGCTGACCATTGACCCGAGCCGTACGCGCATGAATCTATTGCCGTTGCAACGCAAGGAATAGGGGAAGTCCAACATCGAGGAACGGCCTAAGGCAACTCATGGGGTCGCATTTGCTTCGTGGAAAAATCAAAGCGGTCAGCGTGAATTGAAGTTAAGAATGACAATTCACGCTGACCCCTTTGATTTCTTTCTCACAAAGTCCTTCAGGTTTCAATTGATGAACTCGGCAATCTTGTTTTGAGAAACTGGGGATCTCCATCGCACCAAGCGAGATAGAGTACGGGCGTGTCAAAAGCCGGTACCTTAAAGATAAGTGGCGAAATCTCCGTGGCATTCATCGCCTTGCGAAATGCTTCGAAGTCATTGCGCCGCTCTGGCGGCGTACCAAAGGCTTGCACGAGCATTACTGCACTGGCCGCATGAAACTCGCGTGCCGTGAGGAGAGCCGAAGCTGTTCGGTGAAGTAGTTGGTAACGGATCTGGTCTTCGAAGTGGCCAACCTTGAGAAGTGAATG
This sequence comes from Betaproteobacteria bacterium, assembly GCA_031404095.1. Lineage (GTDB taxonomy): Bacteria > Pseudomonadota > Gammaproteobacteria > Burkholderiales > Usitatibacteraceae > UKL13-2. The sequence goes on from JANNGY010000429.1 coordinate 1,772, forward strand.
GAGATACCCAAGGCGCGCTGTTTGGCCAGGCGATGCGTCCGTCCGCTTCTCGCCAACTAAGGGTCCAAATGCCTCTAGTACCTTCGCCTCAACTCCGATGACGCATAGACCGGCTTCATTACGACACACCGCCATGACATCTGTATTCGATGTGGTCTCGCCTCCTGGGAGGCTAACTTGCCATTCAGGAACTGCCATCAACAGCCGTTGACCCACTAGAAGTGGATCGTTGGATGATTCGAGGCGCGCTGTAACCTCGGGGGGCAGCGCATCTGAGGACGCCTCCCATGACGCGGCTGCCGTCATTGCGGAGGCACCGCTTTTCCAGTGCAGTGTTGGCTTCGCAAGTAGCCGCTGCCAATCACTGCCGTTTTGCGTAGGGACGAAGATGCGCTTCACTATTTGCTCTCCCTCTTGTGCGTCAATAATTCGCTTATGTTGATACTATGAGGTCCTCTCCAGTTAGTCCAGTCGCCATGATTGAACATCACCGTCAAATTGCCTTTTGTGTCGAAGTCTCCGGCCTAGAATTGGATCGCCAACATCGGGTGATCGAGATCGGCGCGGTTGAAATCTACGATGGCCACGTTACAGGCGGGGAGTTTCATCGCCATTTCTTTCCAGAAAGAGCCATAGAGGAAGAGGCAAGTGGCATTCATGGCTTGACGCTAGATTTTCTGCAGAACAAACCGGTTTTTGCCGATAAATACGAGCGCTTGAAATCTTGGTTTCGCAGTGATGAACTCATTATCTTGTCGAACCTGGACGGTGCATTTCTTGATGCAGAGTACCGCATGCAAGGAGACACGTTAGAGGAGAATAACGAAATTGTTGTAGTGTTGGACCTTGCGTCGTTTGCATTTCCAAACCAAAAGAATACGTTATCGGACTTGTGTTCACGGTTGGACGTTGAAATCGTCGACCATTGCACCGGCGCGCTACTTGACGCCTATGCCCTCGCTGAAGCATACATTGCACTCACAAAACGCTATGCGCCCTCACTGAGGCTTATAACAGGCGGCAAAGAAGTATAGGGGCGCCTGCCTTCAGTTGTAATGCAGTCGTTGGAGGAAAGTGAGTCGCAGCTTTCCAAAGACGAATTGCATTGCGAAATGGCGATAGAGAACATAGAGGAGCGCGACCGTGCGTATTGGGAGGACAGATACGATATCCAGGAGAGACGCAATCCTGTAGGTAAATCTGAAACGTCCTACATAGTCTTTTTTTCAGACCTGTGTAAGGACTGGGTCCCAGCCTGCGCTGGGACGACGAGATACATGAAGGTTTTACCAAACACAAGCACCGGCGAGCCTCCCAGGCCAAAAAGCCCGGAACGCCGCACCAGTGATGGACTTTAAGCGATGACGATAACGCCAAGAATAAAAATTTGCTGCATCAGTTCAATAGAAGAAGCCGCACTCGCCGTCTCCTGCGGAGCCTCCGCGCTGGGTCTCGTCTCGGCCATGCCCAGCGGTCCCGGCGTCATCGATGAAACGGAAATCGCCGACATCATCCGCACCGTGCCGCCGGCGGTTGCCACCTTCCTGCTCACCGCGCGCCAGGATGCAGACGCGATCCTCGACCAGCATCACCGCTGCCGGCCGAACACACTGCAGCTGGTCGATCACGTCGCAACATCGGAATTGATCAAGCTGCGCCGCGCCCTGCCCGGCATTGCGCTGGTTCAGGTGATCCACGTGACCGGGCTGGAATCAATCGATGAGACGCGCGCCGTTGCCCCGCACGTCGATGCCATCCTGCTCGATTCCGGTAACCAGAAACTGGCGGTGAAAGAGTTGGGCGGCACCGGCAGAACGCACGATTGGATCATCAGCAAGCAGATCCGCAAGCAATGTGGCCGGCCGGTATTCCTGGCCGGGGGACTGAATCCGGACAACGTGCGCGACGCGATCGGTCAGGTGCAACCCTACGGACTCGATCTCTGCAGCGGGGTGCGCACCGGCGGGAAGCTCGACGAAGCGAAATTGCGCGCGTTTTTTTCGGCTGCGCGACAATAGCCGCATGCCAAACGAATACCAACAGCGCCTAACGCACTACATCGCGCTGACGCGCCTCAATCGCCCGATCGGCATCCTGCTGCTGCTGTGGCCGACGTTATGGGCGCTGTGGATCGCCTCCGCGGGGCGTCCCAAACCCTTCATCCTTGCCGTATTCGTGCTCGGAACCATCCTGATGCGCTCGGCCGGCTGTGCAGTAAACGACTATGCCGACCGCGATTTCGATGCACACGTCAAGCGCACCGCCTTGCGGCCGCTGGCGGCGAAACAGATCTCGACCACGGAGGCGCTCATTATCGCCGGCCTGCTCGCGCTGATCGCCTTTGTGCTGGTGCTCGTCTTCCTCAACCGGCTTACGCTGTTTCTTTCCTTTGCCGCGTTGTTCCTGGCGCTGAGTTATCCCTTCACCAAGCGCTTCTTCGCCATGCCACAGGCGTATCTCGGCATCGCCTTTGGCTTCGGCATTCCGATGGCCTTCGCCGCCGAGACCGGCGGCGTACCGGCGCTGGCGTGGTGGCTGCTGTTGGCCAACGTGTTCTGGACCATTGCCTATGACACCGAGTACGCGATGGTGGACCGTGACGATGATGTGAAGATCGGCATCAAGACTACCGCGCTGCTGTTCGGCCGCCACGATGTTGCCGCGGTGATGGCCTGTTACGTCGTGATGTTGCTGATCCTCGCCGCCATCGGTGTCAGCGCCGGTTTCGGCTGGCCGTATTTCGCCGGTCTTGGTATCGCGGCTGGCATTGCGGTCTTCCACTACACACTGATTCGCGGACGCGACCGTGAAGAATGCTTCAAGGCATTTCTGCATAACAACTGGCTGGGGTTCGCGGTGTTTTGCGGGATCATGTTCGACTACGCTTTGCGGGCGTAGCCGCGGCGTAAAATGTGATTCAAACCGTTAAAAAAATTTGTATGCTCCAAAGCATCAAACGAATCTCTCCCCCGCGCAGGCGGGGGCCCAAGTTCAACCGTGCGCCGGAAGCAAACTTGGGTCCCCGCCTTCGCGGGGAAAGGTCAGACCCTCAGCACCATGGCCGAATCACTTAGCAGGAAATCATTCATGACCAAATCGCCCGTCTACCTTGTTCCCGGCGTTCGCACGCCTTTCTGCAAAGTCGACGGTCCGCTCAAGGGATTCGACGCCATCCAGATGTCGGTGCCGGTGGCACAGGCGATGGCCAACATCGCCCGGCCCGACCTGATGATCTGGGGCACAGTGATTCCCTCCTTGCGCTGGAGTAACCTCGCGCGCGAAGTGCTGATGGACGCAAAACTCGACGCCACCATTCCGGCGTTCTCGACCGTGCAGGCGTGTTCGACCTCAATGGTCGGCGTGTTCGAGGCCGCCGGCATGCTGAGTGCGCATGCACCGCTGGCGATGGTCGGCGGCGTCGAGGCAATGAGCCAGGTGCAGATCGGTCTCACGCAGGGATTTTCCAACTGGCTACGCGCGGTGATGCAGGCGCGGACTTTCGGCCAGCGGCTCGATGCGATCAGCACCATCTCATTGAAGGACATCAAACTCGATATTCCCAGCGTCAAGAACCGTTCGAGCGGCAAGAGCATGGGCGAGCATTGCGAGGAAATGGCCAAACAGTGGCAGGCGCCACGCGCGATGCAGGACCGGATTGCCTACGACAGCCATTCGCGGGCGGTGGCGGCAATGTCGAACGGATTCTTCAGTGACCTCATCATCAGCGTCAATGGCACCGCGAAAGACGGCATTCCCCGCGCCGATTCTACGCTGGAAAAACTGGCCACACTTAAACCGGCTTTCGATAGAAGCATTGCCGGCACCGTCACCGCCGGTAACGCCTCGCCGCTCACCGATGGCGCCGCCGCGATCTGGGTGGCCAATGAAGCGGGCCTGGCGAAGTTGCCTGGGGGCGCAGCGCGGGTGAAACTGCTGGATTACGAAATGGCCGGCGTCGATATTTTCAGGGAAGGGCTGCTGATGGCGCCGGCCTACGCCATCCCGCGCCTGCTGGCTCGCCATGGCCTCGCGCTCACCGATATCGACCTGTGGGAAATCCACGAAGCATTCGCCGCACAGGTGCTGTGCAATGTGATGGCGATCGAGAGCGAGGCTTTCGTGCGCGAGAAAGTGAACGTAAACCATCCGATGGGAAAATTTCCGTGGGAGCGCCTGAATCCCAACGGCGGCAGTGTCGCCATCGGTCATCCGTTCGGCGCGACCGGCGCGAGAATTCTGTCGCAGGCAACCAAGGAGTTGGCCGCGATGGGGACAGGAAAAAAGGCAATCGTCAGTATCTGCGCCGACGGGGGCTTGGGAACCGTGTCGCTGTTGGAGGCGGCATAGGCCCTCGTGACGTAGGGATGCGCTAGAAACAACGCACACTGCCTTGCAAGAACACGGCGGGTCGGCAAGATCCGGAAAATTTTTCGCGCCAGTTCACATTTGACAGTAACACTCTAAAGAGGCCCAAGGCTCAATGTTGACCCGTCCCGTCCGAGTACTATTTTTTGCTTTTTCTTTGGCATTACTTCCGGTTGACATTGCGGCCCAACTCCTTACCGTTGTGTCGGCCAGTGAAATTCGTGGCCAGATAGTCCGTGACGATGATGGACAACCGCTTGAAGGCGTGATTGTCGTTGCGCGATGGGCGCTCCTGGATCCCGCGCCGTTCTCTTTGCATGGCGGCGGGCCGCACGACAATGGGCGCGTCATACAGATTTCCGAATCCGTTACGGACAAACGTGGCAATTTCCATATTCCCGGCTGGGGGCCGAAAAGTACGGGGAGCAGTTTTATGGATGATAGAAACGACCCGGAACTGCTGGTTTTCAAGGCGGGATTCTTGCCGTTGAATCTTCGCAATGACTGGCACTCCTATTCGCGGCGAAACACCGAAATCGTGCGGGCCTCGCAATGGACCGGCAAAATTCTGAAACTCAGACCGAACGGCATCGACAAGATGGCGTATGTGGCCGCGCTTGCCAAGTTGCAAGAAGGACTGCGCTGGAGTCACGCTGATGAGCAATGGAAATCGATGCCGCGAATGACAACTACCCTTCAGCAAGAGAAAATCAAACTGGGTGTGGACGGCGAGCGCCTCCGTGGATTGAACGATTTGTTTGGTCGATCAGGGATGGGCGAACTCTATGGGAAGAATAGTGGCGAAAAAGTGCATCCCGCCATTGTCAACATTACATGGACCATGCGCCCCATTGCGGCGCGTATTTCGAAGCAAAGCGAGGTGCGCAAGAGGGTGGAGCAGAAACCCGCTAACGTATTCGGAACCTATGGTGTGTTTTATGTTTCACCCTGGCGAACCCTTGCCCACCGGTTCCCGGGATGGGAGCCGGTGATTGAGAGGCCACCGCTGGTAAGGGTATATGCGCCGGGCTTTCAGCATCTGCCCAATATAGTCTGGCCAGAGAGCGGCATGAAACTGACAATGGAGAAGTTGCCAGAGACGCGCGACGCGCAGGTCGGGGAATTGCGCGTATGGCGTCGCGACTTCGATGCCGAAATAGCGGCGAATCCAAACCGTGAAGAAGCTTTTATCTCACAGGAGGAATTATTTCGGCTGCTCAATACGCAGTGTCAGCGGATTACAGCGGATACTCGAACCGGCATTTGTTTTGCGCCAGACTCGGAAGTTGTGCAGTTCTGGAAAGTCCGTGATGCCGCGCGCGGCCTCACTTGGTCCCGAATCGTGGACTCGCATCAGGGAACGATCCGCGAATCCAGCATCACCACTATTGCGCCGAGTGCAATACAGGGATCCGCAGGCGGACGACCAACCCCAGTGCGCGGAATCGCAATCGAGGCAATTGATTCACTACGCCCACCCGCACCAACCGTCCGATGAAGAATCCGATGCGACGCAAACACATGTTTGATCTCCGTTTCCCCATCCGGCTGGTGTCGTATATGGTCATCGGCGCATTCTTGATGTTTGCGAACATCGTCATGGCCGCGCCGTTGACAGATGCGGAAAAGCGTTTGCTACAAGGCAGCATCACGTCCGCAGCGGCGGAGATGATGGGCAATCATGGCGACGCTGCTGGACTGAAGAGAATTGTTTTGCTCGGTGACGATTCTCTGGTGTATCGATTTGGCGGCGGGATGAGCCTGGCAGGGATTCGCGTTATGCCGGCGGACGTGGAAGAGGTGGTCGCCGCCAACTTCAACCACCCAACACTCGGCATTGCATTCAGGGCGTTTTCGGCAAAATACCAGACTCGAAAAATGTTCGATCTGCATCATGCGCGGGTACAGATTGCATTCAGGGCGAATGAACCCTCGCTCAAGCAGATTCTCAATACCGATCTTGCCGGCATCGACGCCATTGTGCTCGAACTCGCCAAGAAGTATCCATCCGAACTGGGCAATCCGAATGTTGCCGCACTATTTCTCGGCGACAGAAAATATTTGCCAGCGGTACCGATGCTGATTGCGACGATGCCGCACGGATACAGTCAGGCGGCGGACAGGTTGCAAGCGTACGCGTCGGTCGAAGTCTGGAAGTCCACGCGTGAAGGAGTCGAGATGTTACATCGGGCGGGGAAAATCCTGCCCGAGCTATATGACGATGGCGCGAAACGATTCGATCGCCTCATCGCAAATTCAAAAGAAATGCTTGCGCTGGAGGACCGGAGAGAACGTGTCGCGGCCTACGAACGCAAGCTAAAGATGGTGCAGCCGGCATACGAATACATCGTCATGTTGTCGAAATCGGATCCGCGGCGATTTGCCGAGGAATTGGCGCGCTACCTTGACAAGGTCGAGCCCCTCGCTGTCGAAGCTGCCGATAGCACAGGTACAGTTATGTCGTATCTCAAACGCAATTACTTCACACTCGGCATGACCCTAAGATTTCAGTTGGGCAATCCTGATGCGGCAATTGCACCGTTTACAAAAGCGGCAGAACATGGCCAATGGATGGGTCTTATCGCCGTTGCCGACACGTACCAGTTCGGCCTGGGTGATCGCGGCAAAGCAGCTACAGCATACCAGCGCGCATTGGATGATCGGAGAATGCACTCCGGAAGCCATGGGGATCAGCGAGTTTGGTATCGTTCGTGGCTGGTCAATGAGATACGCTTCCTTAAGGAGGGCAAAGTACGTAGTGTGTCCATGACGGAGACGGCCGTAGGCGGCTTCTTTGACGCGTTGTCATTTAGCGGTTCACCATTTAACCAGACCTATGGCTTCGACGAAGTGATGACCGAGATGCCCGAGTATCGCTGGTTTGCGGTGGGCATCAAACGGTGGTCCGATCTCGAGGCGGAAGTTGCAAAACTGGATCGAGCGTCGCTTCTGCGGAAACTTGACGCAATCCCGGCGTCGCGCCTGGCTCTGCGCGCCGCAATCAAACCCATTAGTCTGTTGCCCGACCCGGAATCGATTCTGCGACAGTTAAGAAAGCACGACCCGAGTGGAATTTGGACTGCGCCGTTGTTAGGCGCCGTATTAGCGGTGGCACGAGGGGGTGACCCCGGTAAGGCCGGAGCCTTGTTGAATGGGATCGCGACCACGATGCCCGGCCTCGCCGCGGCAGGACTGCCCCCTCCGCTTATTGTGGCGGCGACAAGATTCATGGAGGAACAAAAGCTGAGACTCGTTCCGCCCACCCTCGCGAACTAACGTCCGACCATATGTCGTTTGCTTCCCAGCGTCACCCGGGCGCCTTGAAACTTCTCCTGCATACGGCCTGTGCCTGCATTTGCATTGCCTTTATTCCCACTGCGCCAGCACAAAGTCACCGTGATGCCAATGGTACCGACTTCCAGAGTTCAAATAAACAGGCCATTGCGCTCGCTAAAAGACTGGGGCGAGAATTGAGCGCCGAAGGTCTGGAAACGATCATTGGCATACGAAATGTCGAATTATTGGAAGAATACGGAAGGAACCTTGAAGCCGGATTGAAAGAAAGCAATCGCGGGAATGATCGCGCGCGAAAATTGCTTCCAGCGGACATTGAAGCGTTGGTGGTCAAGCATTACGCAGACGCGGAGCTTGGCGCCGTCTTGCGTGGATTCTTTGCCAATGGGGGTGTCCGGTATCAATCGAGAGCGCTGTTCGACCTTATGTATGCAGAGTGGACTTCAGGTTATGTTCGGCCCTCAACGGGCGCCCTCAGAAACTCCATTCTCGCCACCGACTTGGCCGGAATCGAGCAGCCGCTTTTGGACTTGCTGAAGAAGCCGGCTTTTGCCAATAGCTACGATGGACAAGCTGTTATCGGATTCCTGGCCGAGCGGAAATTTCGCCCGGCTACCCCTTTGCTCGGTGTCCTCGCACAAAGCGGAAAAGCCAACGATGAGTCGTCCCGGCGCACTTATGACGCGTTATTGATAATCGGTGGTAACGACGCGAACGCGGCAATCCTGAAGAAACTCAAGTGGTTGCGCGACCAGCCATCAGCGCCCGCCGTCACTGAAGAAATAGAATATCTGATGGGGGAACTCGCGATAAAAATTGATGTGTTGCCCTGGCAATATGGCGAATTCCGAAAATCGTTGCCGGCAATCCTTACAACAAAGATGAAGCGATACTTGATCGAAATTAACCGGCGGACCAGCGAAACGCAAGGTACACCCGAAATCCTCACCTTCCTGGCTACTCCAAGCCTTTTCGACGGTGCGCTTGGTGTGCTTTCCGCGTCTGAGTCGCCTGAAGTTTGGACAAAGACCCGGGATGAGATCGCGCGACTGAGACAAGCGCAGGAAATCGGCGCGGCCGAATATAACAATGCGAAGCCCAGGCTGGACCGGATGATTGCCAATCCGGACGAGGTGTTTGCCGAACGAAAGCGCCAAGACCGGGAAAAGTCGTTTGACACGAGGCTGGCCGCATTGAAAGCGCATGCGAACGAATTGCGACGTCGACGGGATGCGGTGCCGGAAGAGTTTGTCGGTCACTACGACAAGTATTTGCAATCCCTGTTGGCACTAGCAGCGGAGTTTGCGGAACTGCCGCGCGCCAACACATTGCGCCAATCGATCGACTCAGAGTACGTCAGTTTGGCGGGGTACGTGCGATTCAAGCTCAAGCAACCGCTTAAGGCAATCGATTTGTATGAGCGCGGTGCCCGGACAAGGAAAGGGACGATTTCGCGCATCGGATTGGTGGACACGCTGCTGTTTGATTTGCGTGACGCAAAGCGTGCCTTGGCCGCGCTCACGCCGACAACACTCAGCGAGCGCACAAAGAGTGCCGAACCGGCGGGAAACGAAATCGATGCGGCATTTGCAGGTTGGTATAGCAATTGGGTCCGTCACCAGACTGAATTTCTGAAGTCTGGAAAATCGTTTAGCGGGTCAATGGGACAAGCGCAATTTGCCGAATGTACAGCGCTTGTTTTTCTTGGCGGCGCAATGACTAGCGGCGATGACATGTTCGGCCTCGCGCCGCTCTATGCACGTCGCACCGAGTCCGCACGACAGCCAGGCGGCGGACCAGCGGCCACCCAGATGGCACATGATGACGTTGCAAAAAAATTGACTGGCTTGCCGGCGTCCAATCTCACGTTGATGTCCACGCTTGGGTTTGTGGGTTCGCTGCCCGATGCAGGATCGATACTGGAGTATGTGGCGCGCCATGATCCGGCGGGCTACATTAGCGCATGTCTATTCGCGACGGTGAGTGCCGCCGCGAAGGGCGGCGATCCTGGTCATAGTGCCACGAGGCTTCATTCGAGGCCGGGCATCGCGACTACAGGTGCAGATACGCCGATAGATATCGCCGCGGAGCGTTTTTTGAGTGAGCACAAGATTAGCGTTGGTAGCGAAACGAAATTCAGGCGAAAGTGACGTTTTATTTCGAGTGCCGAAACTGGTCCGGACCTTTATTTCATTCGCCGAACGGCGAGCTCTCGATGTTTACGCGGGCGGTGCGGAGGAATAGTATTCGACAGTAATAGAAATGCTTGGAGAACCAAATGGGCACCAAAGATCCGCGCATTGACGCCTACATCGCCAAATCGGCCGACTTTGCCCGGCCGATCCTGAAACACCTCCGTGCGCAAGTGCATGTGCATTGCCCGGAGGTGGCCGAGACTATCAAATGGAGCATGCCGTTTTATGAATACAACGGCGGCGTATTCGCCAACATGGCGGCCTTCAAGCAACACTGCGCATTCGGCTTCTGGCTGGGCGACTTGCTGAAGGTTGATACCGGGCTCGACAAGGCGATGGGCGATTTTGGCCGCATCACCTCACTCGATGAACTGCCGCCGGACAAAGAACTCGGAAAAGTCATCAAGGCGGCGATGAAGCTTCACGATGCTGGCGCGAAGCTGCCGTCGCGCGAGAAAACCGCCGAGAAAAAGGAACTGGTGATCCCGCCGGCATTCATGGCTGCCGTGAAGAAGAACAAGAAAGCGCTGGCGACCTTCGAGGCTTTTCCTTACTCGAAAAAAAAGAATACGTCGAGTGGTTCACCGAAGCCAAGACCGAGGCCACGCGTGACAAGCGCCTGGCGCAGTCAATCGAATGGATGACCGAAGGCAAGAGCCGGCACTGGAAGTACCAGAACTGTTGAATCGGCGCCCCGCAGGTGCCGGGGTGACCCTTGAGCAAGTTGCCGGCCTGCTGGCGAAAGGTCAAAGACCTCTGAACCACAGAGACACAGAGAACGGCCTTGAGCTTTTCCTCTGTGTTCTCTGTGTCTCTGTGGTTAGAGCT
>JANNGY010000430.1:0-4819 GCA_031404095.1 Betaproteobacteria bacterium
ACCCCGAAAATCGTACGGAATCAGAGTTTGCCGTTCAAATCGACACCACACCAAATCGCTCGGAAACCCGCGCCAGCTATGGCGTTCAGCACCTCGAGCTATGGTTTAACCGGACAGTAGTGAGATTGAGAGGGATTTGCAACGGTTGTCCCGGGATGGCGACCGAAAATCCTCCTCAATCCTCCTTTAAGAAAGGAGGAAGTGGATGGCCATGATCGCGCAGGGGGCCAGCATTTCGAATTTCAACAAGCCCTTCGAGATTGAACAAACTTTTCCGAAACCGTTTTGGCGCTAGCAGCTTGTAGAATTTCCCGGTATCGGCAGTTTTCGTACCCTTAGCCTGGCACTTCTCCCTTTCGAAAAGGGAGATTGAGAGGGATTTGCAGTGGTTGTGCCTGGATAACGACCGAAAATCCTCCTCTGCCTCCTCGCTTCGCTCTCCTCCTTTAAGAAATGAGGAAGTGGTTGGCCATGATCGCGCAGGAGGCGAACATTTCGAATTTCAACAAACCCTGGACAGCATTGCTTCATCAACGCACGTTTGAAAACGAGGCCTGGAATTTTTCAGGAGACTTGATGCAAAATCGTGATCTTCGGGCCCTTCTGGCCGCCGCCCTTTTCGCAACCGCATTTCATGCGCAGAGCAACGCGAATGAACTCTCTTCTGCGCCCGATCCCGCGCACGCGCTTGCCGACCGCCCGTTGGTGGAAGCGTTGCGCGGCGGCGGCTACACACTTTATTTCCGCCATACCTCAACCGATTTTTCGAAGCAGGACGGCAACATGGCGAACTACCGCGACTGCGCCAACCAGCGCATGCTTTCGGACAAAGGGCGCGATGAGGCGCGCGAAATTGGCAAAGCGATTGCGGCCCTGCGCATTCCGGTCGGCGAGGTGCTGTCCAGCCCTTACTGCCGCACTACCGAGACTGCGACGCTGATGTTTGGCCGCGCAACCGGCGCCAACGAGATCCGCGAGGAAGCCGGCAACAATTACGCCGCGCTCAAACGCCTGCTGGCGAAACCGGTGGCAGCGCGCGGCGTCAATCGCATGTTGGTCGGACACGGTACGCCATTTCGCGCCATCGCCGGGCCACCGCACCTTGCCGAAGGCGAGGCGGCTGTGCTGAAGCCGCTTGGCGAGCGATACGTTGTCGTTGCGCGCATTGCCTCGCGCGATTGGACAACACTGCTTGACACGGCTGGAAAACCAGGAGCACGCCAATAAGGCGCCCAGGTTAGTGCGGGAATAAACCAGGTTGATGGCGTGGATCAACGGGACTATCTGCCGATGAATCCATCAGGATGTTCCTGCGCGTTCCACATTGCCCAGCGCTGCGCAAGTCCGGCGACTCAGCCAAATCCGGGCTTGTGCGTTGGTTTGAAATGCGAATATCGTTTGAAAACTGGGTACCCGTATTCACGCATAACTGGGTAATTCGGGTCGCGCAACAACAGCGTGAAGGCAAGAGCAGCAAGCAGAAGGGGTTGTTTGAGGAGTAGATTGCTGGCGGCGATTTGCAACGACCGGGAAATCCCCCAAGCCGTGATTCGCAACCGATCCGGAATGCTTGCCCCCTTTAAAAAGGGGGCGATGCTGTGTAGCGCCAACAGTCAGGGGCATCGGGGGATTTCCCGGTTGTCGCGAACTCCCGCACTGGCCCGATCTTTCCTTCGGCGAAAAGAATTTCAAGAAGGCATAGAGCGAGGGGAAGGGTGGGAAGCAGAAGGGACTTTTCGAGGAATAACGTGAAGAGGCGTGCCGCTTGAAAGAGGGGTTTTACGCCGGATGCATCAGGCGTAGGCGTGTGCGCCGCATGGCAGCATCATCACAGAAACACCGCCGGAGAGACGTTGAAACGCGTTGCCAGCGCCTTCACTTGGCGCGTGTTGAGTTCACGCTTGCCATTCAGGATTGCGGACACAATGCTTTGCCCGCCTAATTCTTCGGCCAGGTCAGTTTGCTTGAGGTTGTGCTCGGCCATCAGATAGGCGAGTACCGCGGCGGGAGCTGCCTCGGGAAGCGCTTGATGATTCGCCTCATAGGTTTCGACCTCTTTGGTCACGAGATCCAGCAGCGGCATCAGGCGATGCGATTCGTTCGCACCGATGCGGTCCAGCAGTTCGTCCATGACCCGCACGCGGCGCTGGTAATCTCTTTCGCCCGTGATCGGGCCGAGTGGGACGAGCTTGTTCAGTCCTTGCCATGCAGATTGTATCGAGGCGAGATCGAGATGGCGTTCAGCAACTACCGTCATTTTCGTTTGCTCCTTTTGCCGTTCCTGTTCCACTGGTCGTATTCGGCATGGGTGAAAAATTCCCTGATATAAACCCGCTGATACCGGTAGTGGATAATCGTTATCAGCCAATAGTGATTGCCTTTGATATTGAAAATCGTATGCGGGTCGGCGAAATCCGCAGTCGGTAGCACGGCGCGTATCGCATGAATATCCTGAAATTCCGTCTTCTCGAAGACCTTTCGCCAGCTTGAGAGGGCCTCCGCTGCATCGACATGCCGCGTGGCATAGCCATCCAGCGTTTTCTTCTTGATGACGTTCATGTGGTACGAATATAGCAAATTGCTATATATGCTCAAGCGAGGGGTGGCATAGGGGGCGATTGGTCCGGCCTTCGAATATTTAAAAGCAGCACGCCAACTGGTTCTTTACTCGCAATTCCGCATTCAGCTTGCCGTTCAGGGCGAAAGTGGCTGGAGAGCAGCGCCTGTGCAGGGGGATTGCAATGGAAGTGGTGTTTTTTCTGTCGCCCCGGATTTAGTCTGGGGGATACCCACCCTTCATGGCACGTCTGGTTACCGTGCGGGATTTAGCGAATCCAGTTTTCAACCCGAAGTCCAGGAACCCTGGAAAACTCTTTCTCGTTGTTGGTGACGAGGACAAGTCCTTCGCTCCGCGCATGCGCGGCAATATGCAAGTCGTTGACACCGATGGACTGACCGATCCGTTCAAGAGAAGCGCGAATTGATCCGTAGTGTTGCGCAACTTTTTCCGTATAGGGCAAGACGACAATCCTGCTGCAGAAGTCTTCGACGACAGCGAGATTTGAAGCCGGCTGGCTGCTCTTTTCAGCCCCATGAAGCAATTCTGCCAATGTCACCACGGAGATCGCCATTCGGGTCGCGTGAGTGTTGAATGTTTTGTGCGCTTCGATTGGGCGACGCTTGATGACGTAAATGACGATATTGGTATCGAGCAGATATTTCAGCATCAGAAGGCTTCGCGCTCAGCTTGTTTCTGAGAAGCTCTGGCTTTCATGAAGTCTCTGGACACTGCCGGAACTTGCTGGAAAAAGCTGTCCCAGGTCTCTGCCAGCGGCGAAATGATCCGCTCGTTGCCAATGGCGCGCACGTTGACCTGCTTGACGCCCTCAGGCAAACGCAGTTCTGCCGGTAGCCTGACCGCTTGCGTACGGTTATTGGTAAATACTGTGCTGGTTGCCATGGGCCTGCTCCGACGTGTGTATATGGCGCAAGTATATGGCAAACAAATGGCGACATCAACTCTACTGCCGTATGCCTCCAGGCCCAATGGCACTGCCTTATGCGGAAAACGGCCATATTCCACCTCCAGTCCGCTGTCATCCCAGCGTCCCACGGGAATTCCGTTGGTCGCAGCCAGGTAGCTGCTTCACTCTGTTTGGAACTCATGCAAGTATTCGCATGATCTCCGCCAAATGTGCCTCCTCCCCCCATGAAAATGGAGGAAGGAGCGAGGCGGTGAAAATGAACTTAAGTCGCATTAAATACGAAGCACTAGCCTGCACATTTCATGGGGTCGCATTCGAGAGTGGGTCGATGGGCGAGCGATTTTTCGTTCGACTGACCACGGCATGGCGAGCCATGCCACGGGAAGAGAACGGAAAAGCGACGGCCAGCGGCCCGCTATCGAACGCGAAGGCCCAGCGCAGCACGAAGTACAAATTGGATTTCACAAAGTTGACCTTTGCCAAGAGTGGAAATGGTGACGAAAAGGGGCCGACCCATGAAATATGCAGGCTAGGAGGGGCCGGCCTTATCGGGCCATCCAGTCCGCCGCATTCTTCAGATCTTGGAATGGACTGGGTCCCAGCCGGCGCTGGGACGACGATCTACTTTCTGCTGAAATTGGTGCCATTGTCTCTCGGCCCCTTTTTGCAAAGGTGGAATCGTCGCTATCTGCTGCCTTCCAGTTCAGCAACTAGCCGCTTGACCCCCGGATCGCCAGGAAGAATCTCGGCGATCTTCCGCGCATAGGGAAGCGCGGCCTTCGCGTTGCCAGCTTCGCGGTTCATTGAAACCAGCGCGCCCAGAATCTCCAGGTCGTAAGGGTGGCGGACATCGGCTGCGCGCAGTATCGCCAGCGCTTCATCCCCCTTGCCGGCGGAATGCAGCGCAACGGCGTGGACGTAGCTGTAGCGTGCGTTATCCGGCGCCAGTTTTGCGGCCAGTGCGAGTTCATTGAGCGCCGCCGTCTTGTCGTCCTTGCCACCCTTGCGCACCAGCGACAGCCCCAGCACATGATGCAGGTCTGCGGCGCGTGGCAGCAGCGTGAGGCCGCGCCGCAATATCTTTTCGCTTTCCGGCTCGCGGCCCTGCTGGCGATAAGCGTCGGCGAGATTGATGTAAGCGCCGACGAAGCGCGAATCGAGTGACAGCGCGCGCTGGTACGACGCGATCGCTTCGTCAGGCCGGCCTTGCCGCATCCGCAGGTTGCCTAGGCTGGCACTACCGCTTCCAGCTCGGCGAGGCGATGTACGCCGCGCTGGGCATCCCGCGCGAGGACAAGGCGGCCCGGCTGCGATGGTTTGCGCGCAACTACCAG
>JANNGY010000431.1:0-7604 GCA_031404095.1 Betaproteobacteria bacterium
ACCCCTCTGGCCCAACGGCTAGTGTGAACAGTATTGGGTCAGGCCTTTCATATCACATTGCGCACAAAAAGCGATATCGAGTGACCTGACCCTGATGTCTCTATTTCTTGGTTTCCGCTTTCTTCGAATCGACCTTGGGAGCTGCTGCGGGTATCACGTCCCACTTGCCTCGCGCGTCAACAAAGAGAACGCATTCCGCCCCGGCATCGCATTTGGTGGTGTGAGGTTTTTTGCCGCTGAAGGAGAAATAGGATCCTGCCGGGAGTTTCACATCCTTGCCGTCGATGTTCAGGACCATCGTGCCGGCGACAACGGTGACAAAGTGGTCGGCATTGTGGTGATGCACTGGCGCGGCGAATCCCGCCGCAAATTTCATGAAGAAATGGGCGGCGCCCTTTGCCGGGTCACCGGACGCGACCGCCATCTTCACGCCTGGAAAATTGGCTACGTCAGTCCATTTAAGGTCGGCGGCGCTGGTCGCCACGCTGGCGCCGACCCCTTTCGCCTGAGCCACAATCGGAATGGCGGCGACAGACGAGGTGATCAATGCGGCACCAATGGCGCCGAAGCAAGTACGGGTAATCTGTTTCATGGCGGTACTCCCTTTGTAGAGGTACTGCGGATGGAAAGCCTCACCCACCGTGGCCGGACGCCGCAGCATCGTCTGGCCAAGCCGGTAAACGTACTCGCGTCACGCGGCCGTGTCAACGCGCGGGCTGAGCATGGCTCCGGCATTGCGATGTAGCATTGCGGTCATGAGACGAGCCCCGATATGTTGTGGTCTTTCCGCGCCTATTAGCCAAAACAACCGCTCGCAATGACATCGACATCCAAAAGTCCTCGCAGAATTGGCTTCCTTTATCCCGGGTACCGGAACGCGGAGTTCGATTCGTGGCGGCTGGATTTCGTCAATGCGCTCGGGGGCTTCTCGTGGAGCGAGGGACGCAATCTGCTTATCGAGTGGCGATTCGCGGAATACGACCGAACGCAATACGCCGTGTTGGCCAACGACCCGGTTTGGGCGGGAGCCGATGTGCTCGTGACGGCGGGGACGCCGCTGACACATATCTTGCGGCAAGCCATGCCGACCACGCCGATCATCACCGGCGTCGGCGATCCGGTGAGCAGTGGATTCGCCCGCAGCGTTGAATGTCCGGGCGCCAACATCACCGGGCTGTCCTGGGCATTGCGCGAGAAGGCGCGTAAACAAATCGGCGTGCTCATTGAAATGGCGCCGACCGTCCGGACCCTGCTGGTCCTCAGGTCGGAGCGATACGGCGACATATCAGAACTCAATGCCTGCCTGGTGGGCGTGGCAGGCGAACACGGATTGGCCGCGGAGATCCGGACGGCGGAGTCCTTTGCCGGGATCGAGTCCGCGCTCGAGAGTTTCGTCGGCGAAGTGACGTGCGCCGCAATCATTTATGCTCATGGTGCATTTCAGTTCGACGAATCGGCGATGGCACGTGTCGCGATTCGCCAGGGCATTGCCGCTATCGGCGATGAGCGGCGCGCGGCCGAGGCGGGGT
Organism: Betaproteobacteria bacterium; assembly: GCA_031404095.1. Classification (GTDB taxonomy): domain Bacteria; phylum Pseudomonadota; class Gammaproteobacteria; order Burkholderiales; family Usitatibacteraceae; genus UKL13-2. The sequence goes on from JANNGY010000431.1 coordinate 1,530, forward strand.
GCCTCATGAGCTACGGCACGCGCCATGCCAACCAGGCACGGTCATTCGCATCCTTCGTCGATCGGATACTGCGTGGCGAGAACCCGGCACAAATGGCCTTCGAGCTTCCCGATCAGTCGGAGTTCATCATCAATCGGGCAACGGCCGCCGCGCTCGGGCTCGTACTCTCGCCGGATTTGCTGCATCGTGCCGATGCCGTCATCGGGTAGATGACCGAATCCTCAAATTACGACGGTTCGCCGCCAAGCCAGTAAAGTGGAAATCGATTCTGACAGTCTCGGCGCCGAAAGTGGCGCCCAATGCGGCGCGCATGAGGAGGGCGTATGGACGAGTTGGGTGGGTTCTGGGTTGTCGCGGTAATCCTGTTTGTCATTGGCGTCGTGTTGCCGATCCGCAATCGGTTCAAGCGCCGGCGTGACGCGCAGGAAGCAGGTCAGCAGCATGGGAAAAATGAAGCACTTTTCCGCTCCATGTTTCCCGAACTGCAGCCGCATTTCCATCCCGAGCGCCTGCTCGAATTCGCCACGGCCCGCCTCGGCCGAAGCTGGGCCGCGAAGCCGGCGCGCTGGGAAAATCCGCCGGGTTTTCCGGCAGCCGCGGTCGCCGAAGTGAAGGCGGACGGCGAGCGGGACCGCGACCGTGAACGTGTCCGGCTCCTCGACTCGGCAGGCAAGCTGCTGCTCGAATTCATCTTCGAAAGGCACGCCGAGGGCGGCGTCATTCGTTTTGGCAAGGGCAAGTTCACGGTGGACACCCGCAAGCCGCAGCAGCCACGCGTGCGCTACTGGCATCCGGATCGCGAATTCAAATGGTCGCGCGCGGGATGGGTCTTCAAGACGGCTGTCGCGGACGAGCCCTTCGAATCGTCTTCGAGCAGCTCATCATCAAGCAGTTCGTCGTCCGACTCCTCGCGCACGGCGGCGGCGGCAGGCATCGTCGGTCTCGGCGGCGCCTTTGATGGCGGCGGCGCCTCGGCCGGGTGGGACGATTCCCCGCGGACGGCCTCCTCTGCGGCGGCAGGCGGCGAATCGATCAGTGGCGCAGCCGGCGAATCATCGAGCGAAACGTCGGGCGGCGCGTCGTCTGATTCCGTGGGCGATTCCACGAGCGACGCGGGAAGTACCTCGTACTGATGGACATCGTCCCCGACCACCTGGTCGCGCGGCCGGCTCGGGATGCCGTGGCCCTCGGCGCGCCCGCCGCCATGCTGAGGGTGGTCGTGCCCTCGCTGGCACGAGGGGGCGCCGAGCGCATTGTCATCGAATGGCTGGTGGCGGAGGCGCATCGCGGCCGCAAGGCCGAGCTCGCGATCCTTCATCGCCGCCGCCAGGAATACCGGCTGCCCGCCGGCGTCATCGCCATCACCACCATACGCCGTGGCGCGGAAAGCGTCGAGGCTTTTGTCGATGCGCTGGGCGCGCGCTGGTGCGGCGCGGACACTGCCGTCTCGACGCATCTGGTGGCCGATGCATTGCTGGCCCGGCTGTGGGCCAAGGGGGTGCGCACCGTGCCCGTCATTCATAACACGCAGGAAGGCTGGCGAAATGACCCGGCCGCCTGGCCTCCGGTCGACGTGCCATTGGCAATCGCCTGCGCGGAAGCGGTGCGCGCGCAGGCACAGGCGGCGGGCTGCCGCGTGCCGGTCTTGGCGCTGCGCCATCGACCGTCGGTGGGCGCCGCCACCACGGACCGTGGCAGTCGCAACCGCATCCGCGCGGAATGGAACATCGCCCCCGGCGCGTTCGTCATCGGTGTCGTCGGCGCGTTCAAGGCGCAGAAGGACCACAGCCGCGCAGTCGAGGTGCTTGCCGCCTTGCGACGCACGCGTGACGCGTGCCTCGTGATTCTGGGCGGCACGCTTGACGCTTCCGGCTACCCGGAACTCGATCGCGTGGCATCACGGGCCGCGGCGCTCGGCGTCGGCGGCTCGCTTCGATTACCGGGCTTCGTGGAACCGATCGAGCCGTGGTACGCGGCGTTTGACGCGCTCCTCAACGTGAGCCGCCACGAAGGACTCTCGATCGCGACCCAGGAGGCGCTGGCGGCGGGGCTGCCGGTCATCGCCACCGACGTCGGCGGCCAGGGCGAGATCGAGCATCCGAATTTGTGCCTCCTGCACGCCGATTTGCCTGCGTCTGCGTTCGCCGCACGGCTTGCGGCGCTGCCGGTTCGCGAGGTGCTGTGCCCTGATGCCATGCCACGCTTTCCGCGCATCTGGTCGCTGACGACGTGCTGGCAGCATTCGGCGCGCCAGACACTCGACACACTTTTCGTCACTGCCAACCTGAACGCGGGTGGTGCACAGCGATCGCTGGTAAACCTCGCGGGCCGGATCGCGGGCCGGCATCGTTTCGCTGTCGGGGTCTGTGGCGAGACGACGCATCCCGCCTTTGCCGAAAGCCTGGCGTCGGCGGGCGTCAGCGTGTTCCGTTTCTCCGCGACCGCCGATACGTTCAATGCAGCCGAAGGCATCATCGCCCATGCCACTCGCAACGGCGCGCGCAATGTCTGTTTCTGGAATGTCGATGCGGGCGTGAAGCTGCTGGTGGCGCGTTTCGCTCCAGCGGGGCTCAGGCTGATTGACGTGAGTCCCGGCGCCTACGCCTGGCAGGAGCTCAACGACGTCAAGGAACTGGCGCACGCGCTCGCGTTCGGGCCGTCGGCGTATTGCCGGCGTCTCGATGTGCTGGTATCCAAGTTTGATGACCCGGCGTGTCCGGCGTGCCGGCGCGTGGAGGTCATTGCCAACGGCGTGGCGCTGCGCGAACCGGCCCGCGACCGCCCGTCAGTGCCGCGTTTTCTCGTCAGCGGCCGAATCGCGCCGAGCAAACGGCTGGAGACGATTCTCGAGGCATTCGCGATCGCCTCGGCACGCGTGCCGGGAATGCGGCTGGATATCGTCGGCCAGGCCGAGCCCCGTCACCGGGATTACCTTGCGCGTGTCATTGCGGCGGCCGGCGGACTGGCAGTCAATTTTCGCGGCGCGTGCCCGGGGCTGGATTACCTCGACGATCCTTATACGGCGGCGGTGGTGCTGGGCACGCACCAGGGATGTCCGAACGCGGTGCTGGAAGCGATGGCCGCCGGCGTGGCCGTTGTTGCCAACGACAGCGGCGGCACGCGCGAACTGGTGCGGCACGGCGAAACCGGCTGGCTGCTGCCGGAGGCGTGCACGGCCGAATCACTCGCGCGCGCACTCGAGGAGGCCGCGGTGGATGCGGGCCGGGCACAACAGTACGGGCGCGCCGGACGAGTGCGGGTGGCGCGCAACCATTCGCTGGAAGAGATGGCGATGCGTTATCTTTGCGTCTTTGACAATACGGCCGTCGAGGCGCGACCGCAGGACGCCACCCGCCATTGGTTTGCGCGCCTGAACCAGTTCAGGTCGCTCATGCGCTGGGACCTGTTTGACCACGCGGGCAAAGGGGTTGAGAGCGGCGTCGAGGGCGCAGGCGAAGGCGACGGCGACGGCGACGGCAAACGCATGGGTGCCTGATGGGCGGCGGTGAATTCCAGCACAGCTCGATGAACGCAGGAAAAAAACACCAGCAACCACGGGTACGTTAAGCCATTTGTGCCCGGTGAGCCGCTACAGTGCTGGTGTTTGCCGATTGGGAACTTCCATTAACCCCGTCGTCCCAGCGTCAGGCTGGGACCCAGTCCGTCCAAGTGTTTGATTGTACGAAGGACTGGATTCCGGCCCGGCGCCGCCTTTGGAGCGGTCCGCCGGAATGACGAAATTTTGAGGTTTCGAGAAGTTCCCGATTGAATTCTCAAGAGTTCTGCTTTCGCGAATGAAGGAGCTTCGTATGAAATGCTGTTTTCCCCCGTGCATCCCAATTTTTGCCAGGGTGATGGCCTTTGCCGCCATCGCGATGTCGGGTTGCTCAACGTTGCCCTCGCCAGCCGTTGCGCTCCGAGCGGACGCGATGATGCGCGAACTCGCCGATCGCAATCTGTTCCAGGGCGCGGTGGTGATCGGCCGCGGCGGGCGCATGGAGTACGCGGCGGGTTTCGGTTTTGCAGATCTCGAACGGCAGGTACCGTTCACGGCCGATACACCGAACGATGGCGGGTCGATCGCCAAGACGTTCACGGCCGCGGCCCTGCTGATGCTCGCAGGGCAAGGGCGCGTCGACCTTGAGACCCGGGTCCGCGAAATAGTCGCAATCTACCCGCACCGGGCGACGCGCGTTCGCCATCTGCTCTCGCACTCGGCCGGTCTGCCTGACTTCGACTGGTTGGACAAACGCGTGCCGGCCAACGAGACGCGCACTAATACGAGCCACCTTGGAGTGGTGGCGCGCGAGGCTCCCACGCCGGAATTTGAGCCGGGCAGCGCCTTCGCTTACGACAACGTTGCCTACGATGTGGCGGCGATGGTCATCGAGCGCGTCACGGGCTCATCGTACGCGGACTTCGTCGCTGCGCACTTTTCGCGCCCGCTGGACTTGAATGCCTTCGTCCGTCCCGCGCGCTTCGCCGATTGGCCCGGCACGCGTACGCGCGGCTACCGGCGCACGGCGTCCGGATGGAAGGATTACGACGCGCACGAATGGGAAGGCTTCCATGGCGCCAGCAACATCTATATTTCCGCGCGCGACCTGTATCGCTGGGTCGCAGCATATCGCGGCGTCGTCGGGGTCGATGCCGGTCGTGCCGCCGTGATGCCGGCGCGGCTCGACGACGGGCGCGCCACCGGTATCACGATGGGCAGTTGGTATGTCGCCGGGAACGGCGACCGGCGTTACTACACCGGCCACCACAATGGTTTCTTCAATTTCGGTTACGCCGATGAGGCACGCGGCCTTGCCGTGGCCTGGGTCGCCAATGATGCACCGCCGGCGTGGCTGCAGGCCGCATTAAGTCGCGCGCTGATCGCGATCGCCGAAAGCCGCGAGCCCGAACCGCTGCAAGCACCACCCTTTGCGGACTCGCCCGCCAATCCTTCGGGGACGTATCGGATCGCCGACGTTGGCGAGCTGGTGGTAATGCCCGCGACCGATGCTGGCGGCCACCTGCGCGTTCGCCTGCGCGGCGTGGAGTATGAGGCGTTTCCTACGGGGCGCGGGGTGCGTTACGTGCCGGGACTGGACGCCTATCTGCGATTCACGTCCGCGCCGGATGGCGGCGTTTTGCTGTCCTGGGATTCCGTCTATAGGGTGGCTACGGCGGTGGCGCGCGAGCGGGTCGAGAGCACGACGGGTCAGGCCAGGTAGGGCGCGAACAGGACGGACCGGCACAGGCCCGATCGCACCACGACAGGCGATGTGAAATCCAGACATGCCAGCACGCCGTGATTTTCGTGTCCAATTGTGGCATTGCGTGACCAATGGTTCGCGCCAGGGCGGCAGCGCGCTTCACGGCTGGAATTCCGCGCTTCATCGAATTGTCGTGGTGCGCCGGGTTGTGAGGGAAGACAGTGGCAATGTCCCGCCGCATTTGCACGCAAGCGGAACAGACGCCTTCTCCCACACACCCTTAGTGAGGTAATCATGAAAAGACTTCTCATCATCGCCACCATTGGTATCGCCGCGCTGGGCGCTTCGTCAGCGATGGCGGCGCCTGCCGGCATTGCCGCCGGCAACACGCTCGACGTCCAGGAGGTTCGCGACAGCTACGTGCATAAACACAATGCCGCGCGCGAGGCGTTCAAGATGGTGCAGGGCACCTATGCCATGGACGACGGCACCACGCTCTGGCTGTATCAGCGCGCCGGCAGGTTTGTTGCCGAACTGAGCGGGCAGTCTCCCGTTGAAGTCATCGCCTCGCGGGCCGGCTCTTTCGTGGCGGTCAACGGCGTGGCCGAACTCAAGTTCCGTCAAAACGCGGGCGGGCAGGTGGCCGAAGTGGTGTTGACCAAGTCGAGCTAGGCAGTAAGTGTATGCCCGTGTCCGTCGAGTGACTGACACCGGGGAAGAACCGGTCTCGCGGAATTTGCCGCCGGCCATTGCCGCGGCAAGCACGTCGGCGGGGGGTGCGGCGCCCAAAACGCCCCGCAGCCCCGCCCCACAATAAAAAGGGGGTGGGTGGTGTGTTCAGGGCTTAGGCGACGATCATTTGAAAGACCCCCCC
>JANNGY010000432.1:0-11215 GCA_031404095.1 Betaproteobacteria bacterium
CCGACATGGCCGATCAGCAGGACCTGCCGATGCCGGCAACGCACCTGGTATACGAGCAGCTTAACAAGCTGTTGCAGCACGGCTGGGGGACGATGGATACCTGCAATCTGCTGCGCGTGCTGGAGGAAGAAGAATGAGCCACAGATGAACGCGGATGAACACAGATAAGGCAAAGGCAAAGTTGTCGTGATATTTCATTGAAAATATACACTGCAGGACACAAAGACTGAAGTGACCGACTTCATCTGTGTTTATCTGTGTTCATCTGTGGCTTGAATTGCTTTTTTTGCGATCGAGAGAATGAATCTATACAAACTCCTGCAGCAGCGCGTCGCTTCCGGTAACCCGGTGCGGGTCGGCCTGATCGGCGCCGGCAAATTCGGCTCGATGTACCTTTCGCAAATTCCGCGCACGCCGGGGATGCACCTGCTCGGCATTGCCGATCTCGATCCCGTGCGTGCGGGAGAATCGCTGCGGCGTGTCGGCTGGAAGGATGAACAATTTGCCGCGCAGAATTTCAAGCAGGCTTTCGCCAGCGGCACCACCCACATCACCGACGATGCCCAGGCGCTGATCCGCAACCGTCACGTCGAAGTCATCATCGATGCGACCGGCAGCCCGGCGGCGGGTATCGCGCACGTGCTGGCGTGTTGCGAGCACCGCAAACATATCGTCATGGTGAACGTCGAGGCCGACGCGCTGGCCGGGCCCTTGCTGGCGCGCCGCGCGGCGCAAGCCGGCATTGTCTATTCGCTGGCCTACGGCGACCAACCGGCGCTGATTTGCGAACTGGTCGACTGGGCGCGCTCGGCGGGGTTCGAGGTGGTCGCGGCCGGCAAGGGCACCAAGTATTTGCCGGCGTACCACGCCTCAACCCCCGACACGGTGTGGGGCCACTACGGTTTTTCGGAAGAAATGGTGAAAGGTGGCGACTTCAACGCGCAGATGTTCAATTCCTTCCTCGACGGTACCAAGAGCGCCATCGAAATGGCCGCCGTCGCCAACGCGACCGGGCTCACGCCCTCGCCGCGCGGCCTGGAATTTCCACCCTGCGGTGTGGATGACCTGGCGCGGGTGCTGAGGCCCAAGGCTGACGGCGGGCACCTGCATCACCGCGGCCAGGTGGAAGTGATTTCCTCGGTCGAGCGCGACGGCCGCCCGGTGTTCCGCGACCTGCGCTGGGGCGTCTACGTGACCTTCGCCGCCGATAGCGACTACGTGCGCAAGTGCTTCAGCGAATACGGCCTCGTCACCGACGACACCGGCAATTACTCGTCGATGTACAAACCTTTCCACCTGATCGGCCTGGAACTCGGCATCAGCGTGGCGAGTTGCGCGGTCCGCGGCGAGCCGACCGGCGCACCGGATGCCTGGCGCGGCGATTGTGTCGCCACCGCCAAGCGCGATCTCAAGGCCGGCGAAATGCTCGATGGCGAAGGCGGCTTCACGGTGTACGGCAAGCTGATGCCGGCAACGGTATCTAAGCGCCTCGGCGGATTGCCGATTGGCCTTGCGCACAAGGTAAAGCTGGTGCGAAGCATTGCGGCGGGCAAACAGGTGACATGGGAGGATGTGGCCATTGACATGAAGGGTGAGGCGGTCAAGTTCAGAAGGGAGATGGAGAAGGTGTTTGCCCCCTGATCCGGAATATTCATTGCGGGCACTTCCCCCTTCGGCGAAGGGGGATTGAGGGGGATTTTCGGTCGGTATCATTGTGCAACCGTTGCAAATCCCCCTCAATCCCCCTTTTGCAAAGGGGGAAGTGCCCGTGGTGAAATTGGCCGCAAAGAAGTGACCATTGAGGACGTCAACAAGCCTCTCGAAAAGATGAAAAAAGACACCCAACTCACCCAACTCGGCCGCCTGACGCCGGAACAGAACGCCCACTCGCCGCGGACCGTCAGCGTGCCGCTGCATCGCGCCTCCACCGTCCTGTTTGATTCGATGGCGCAGCAGCGCGATATCCAGCGGCGATTCGATGCCGACGAGCAGGTGCCGACCTATGGCATCGCCAACATGCCGCAGGCGCTCGCATTGGAAAACGCCGTTGCGGAACTGGAGGGGGGTTATCGCGCCGTGACGTATTCCAGCGGCCTCGCGGCGGTCGGCGGCGCGCTGCTGGCCTGCGTGAAAACCGGCGACCACGTCTTGATGCCCGACAGCAGCTACTATCCGGGCCGCCGCTTTGCCGAAAAATTCCTCACCCGCTTCGGCGTCACCACGTCGTTCTATGATCCGTTGATCGGCGCAGAAATTCGCGCGCTGATGCGGCCGAACACCACGGTGGTCTACACCGAGAGCCCCGGCTCGCATACGTTTGAAGTGCAGGATATTCCGGCCATCGCGACAGTCGCGCACGAACACGGCGCCAAGGTCATCCTCGACAACGCCTGGGCGACCGGATTTTTCTTCAATGGCTTTGAGCACGGCGCCGATCTGGTGGTGCAGCCGGCGACCAAGTATTACGCCGCGCATTCGGATGTGCTGGTCGGCCTCGTCATCGCCAATGAAGCTAGTTGGCCGATGCTGAAGGACACGACTTTTCACCTCGGCCAGCGCGCCTCGCCCGACGACTGTTTCCTGACCCTGCGCGGCATGCGTACGCTCGGTGTCAGGCTGCGGCGGCACCAGGAAAGCGCGTTGACGATTGCCAGGTGGCTGCAAACGCGCCCGGAAGTAAAACGGGTGATGTATCCGGCGCTGGAAAGCGATCCGGGACATGCCCTGTGGAAACGCGATTTCAGCGGCGCCGCCGGCTTGTTCACGATTGAACTGAATCCGTGCGGCGACCAGCAACTGGAAGCGATGCTGGATCATTACGAATACTTCGGGCTGGGTTACTCGTGGGGCGGATTCGAAAGCCTGGTGGTGACGGCCCACATCGTGCGCAGCGTCAATGCGCTGCCGGCCGCGCCGCTGGTGCGCTACAACATCGGCCTGGAAGATCCGGATGATCTGATCCGCGATCTGGAGGCGGGGTTTGAACGGTTGCGCAATGGGTGAAAACAAGGTCTTGAACCACAGAGGACACAGAGAACACAGAGAACACCCGGAAAGGCGAATTCAACGGCATTCCTCCGTGTTCTCTGTGTCCTCTGTGGTTCAGGATTTTTCTGAGATCAACTGTTAGGAATTCCATGACCCGTGCCGCCGCCATCCACTCCGCCGAACACTATTTCGACAGCCGCCAATTTCACGCCGACCTCGCGCGTCGCGTCGCGATTCCGACCGAGAGCCAGAATGCCGATCGCGCCGACGCGCTGCAGGCGTACCTGGCGGATGAGCTCACCTCCTCGCTGCACGCGCTGGCATTCACCTGCAAGGTTTATGAGAGCCCGGTCGGCAAGAGTCCATTCCTGATCGCGACGCGCCAAGAGGGCGAGCAACTGCCCACGCTGATGAGCTACGGCCACGGCGACGTGATTCGCGGACTGGAGCCGCAATGGCGCGCCGGCCTCAATCCCTGGAAGATGCACGAAGAGGGCGAGCGCATCTACGGCCGCGGCACGGCCGACAACAAGGGCCAGCACACCATCAACCTGGGCGCTTTGAAAAGTGTTCTCGACACCAAAGGCAAGCTTGGCTTCAACGTAAAACTGCTGATCGAAACCGGCGAGGAAATCGGCTCGCCCGGGCTCGATGCCTTTTGCAAAGTCCACAAGGACGAACTGAAGGCCGACGTCTTCATCGCCTCCGACGGTCCGCGCCTGAAGCCCGACCGCCCCACCATTTTCCTCGGCTCGCGCGGGGTGATGAATTTTGACCTGAGCGTCGATCTGCGGCCGGGCGCGCATCACTCCGGCAACTGGGGCGGGCTGATCGCCGATCCCGGCATCATCCTCAACCACGCCATCGCCAGCATCACCGATCGGCGCGGCGCGATCCGTGTGCCCGAGTGGCGGCCGGCGGGGATTCCCGAGTCGGTGCGTGAGGCGCTGAAAGACTGCGAACCCTCCGGCGGCACGGAATCGGGAAATGAGTCGCCGGCCATCGACAGCGATTGGGGTGAACCGGGCCTGACGCCGGCCGAGCGCGTGTTCGGCTGGTCGAGCTTTTCGGTGCTGGCGATGAAGGTCGGCAACCCGGATTTTCCAGTCAACGCGATTGCCGGCAAGGCATGGGCACGCTGCCACCTGCGCTTCGTGGTCGGCACCGACCCGCACGACGTGGTGCCCGCATTGCAACGCCATTTGCAGCGCGAAGGCTTTACGCAAGTGTGCGTCACGCCCGCGCGCGACGAACCCATGCACGCCACCCGCCTCGACCCGGATTCAAAATGGGTGCGCTGGGCGGTGGCCAGTATCGAGCGCACCACCGGCGCCAAACCGGCGATCCTGCCCAATCTCGGTGGCTCGCTGCCGAACGAGGTCTTCGCCAACACCCTCGGCCTGCCGACGATCTGGATCCCGCACTCCTATTCCGCCTGCTCGCAACATGCCCCGAACGAACACCTGCTGGCGCCGATTGCGCGCGAGGGGCTGGCGATCATGGCGGGAATCTTCTGGGATTTGGGGGACAGCACAACGCTGCCGGCATGAACCTCCTCATTCGCCCCTCCCGCGACGAAGACATCGCCGCCTGTGCCGCCATCTATTCCGCCAGCGTCGCCAGCGGCACCGCGTCGTGGGAATACGATGCCCCGGGCATCGAAGAATTCGCCCGCCGCCGCGCGGAGGTGCTGGCGAAAGGCTTTCCCTACTTTGTCGCCGAGCTCGAAGGGCGAGTTGTCGGTTACAGCTATGCCAGCGCTTTCCGTTCGCGCATCGGCTACCGCTTCGTGGTCGAAGATTCGGTTTACGTGCTCGATGACCTGCAAGGCCGCGGCATCGGCAGGCGGCTGCTGACGACATTGATCGATGAATGCACGCGGCTCGGGTACCGGCAGATGATCGCGGTGATAGGCGACAGCGCGAATCTGGGTTCGATCAGGATGCACGCGGCCTGCGGATTCGAATCGGTCGCGCTGTTCAGGGACATCGGTTACAAATTCGGCCGCTGGCTGGACAGCGTGCAGATGCAGAAGGTGTTGGGCGCGGGCGCCACGACGCTGCCTGCGGAAATTCTCGAAGGCTAACCTTGCAGGTCGCGCAGCCCGCTGCATCGGGCTACCGTTTCGCGGGCACCCGACATGCCGGGCGAATTCCCCGCTAAACCTCAAGCACTGGCGCGCCTTGCAGGCCATAAATGCCTCGAACGCCGCACCTGTTCTGGAGTTTGGCAGGTGGGAACTTCTCGAAACCTCAAAAACTTGTCATCCCCGCGAATGCGGGGATCCAATTTTCTACGCACATCAATGATTTACGAAAAATGGATTCCCGCATTCGCGGGAATGACAGGGTTTTTAGATGTTCCCAGGTGAGAAGTTGCCTACTTCACCGCCTCCAGAATTTTCCCCACCACCACTTTCCCCGCCGGCGTCCACGGTGCGATCAACTCAAAGTGCCCCGCGTTCTCCAGCGCGATCAGTTCAATGGCTTCGCCTTTATCCTTGGCGCGCGCCTGGTAGCGCCTGCCCATCGACGGCGGGACGATGCCGTCATACACGCCGTGAATCAGGATCTGCTTCACGCCCAGCGGCAGCATTTCCGACGGCGAGGTATCGCGAAACGGCGCATTGGCGTGGCCCCCAGCGATTTTGCGCGCAGCCGTATCGACCAGTTGATCCACGGTGTTGTCGCCGCAGGCATGCGCACCGGCGCGGGCGAAATGCGCCAGGTCAGCAATGGCGGCGATGCCGACGACGGACTTGAATTTGATCGCCTGCGGCTGCTTGAGCGCACTGCCCGCCGGAATCCGGTCTTGCGCGGCCACCCACAGCGCCAGGTGCCCGCCGGCAGAATGCCCGGTGACGACCGCGCGGCTCAAATCAAGGTGGTACTTGTCGGCCAGCGCGCGCAAATGTGCCACGCCGCCAGCGACGTCGTTGAAGGTGCCGGGATAGCCACCGCCGGCGTGACCGACGCGCCGGTAGCTGAGGCTCCACACTGCGACACCGTGCTTGCGTAAATCGTCCGACAGGAAGGCGACCAGCTCCGGACCCGGGAGATCCGCGCGCCAGCAGCCGCCGTGGATCAGCACCACCACCGGCAACGGCCCCTTGCTGCCGGCGGGCGGCAGCCACAGCTCGCCGTACTGCAATGCATCCTTGCCGTAGGCGATCTTGTGGTCCGGGCGGGTGGCGGCCAGCTCCGGTTTATCGAGGATCTGCGAAAAGGTGAGGGATTGCGATTCGGCGGCGGCGCTGGTCATGGCCAGCAATATAGCAAGAATGAATTTGCGCAAGGCGTGCCCCTACCCGGACAATCGCGCTGGTGGGATCAGGGACATGTTGCGGCGCACAGCGTCTAGCGGCGGCCGGCCTTGACGAAATCAAGCGAGGCCTGAAACAACTCAAGGTCCTTCTCATACTCAGCCGCCTCGGCGCGGTTGATCTGTATCCATTCGCGTGTGCTGGCCATGCCGCCGGGCTGGAACGGGACCACGTTTCCCCTTGAGAACTGCAGTTCGGTTGCGGTGGCCACGGGCAGGCGCAGCCCGATGCCGGCGCCGTTGATGCAGGCGAACATCTTGTCGCTGACAAAATAGCCATCCAGGCCGTTGATCTTTCGCGCGCTGGCGCCGGGAAGTTTCAGCAGCAACGCGTCAATCCGCGCCTTGCGATCGGGTTCGGGTGTGTCAGTGCTCAAAGGAGGTCCGCAACATTGTCATGCGTAGGTCGATTGAATCATCCTTGCAAAGGCGGCGCGACGCCAATCAAACCGCCGCGCCAATTCTGCATTGAGAATGTCAGGCCCCGCCTTTCTTCCCCGTGCCGGTACTGACCTTGTTCTTCGCCTCCTGCCGGCTGATTTCTTCCTTGGTCAACTTCACTTTTTTCACTTTCTCCGTGATGACCTTTTCCTTCTTCACTTTTTCTTTCTTGACCTTTTCCTTTTTCACGACCGGCGCCTTCAAACTATCCTTGACCAGCTTTTTCGCTTCCTTGGCGGCGCCGTCGATGAGCTTCCTGGTTTTTTGATGCTGCCGCCTGGCTTTTAACATTGATGCGTGACTCACAGTGACCTCCGGTCGATGAACGATTGAATGACGCTTTAGTTTGAACCCATTTTTTGTTCCTGGCGAATCAGGCGCCAACACGGTTGCCAACACGGTTGCCAGCGCGGTTGCCAAAACGGGTGGCAACATCATCAAAACGTGAGGTAGATCATCGCAGTGCAGGGCAGCCCTTGTCGGCCTTGACCGCATTGCCAGATAATGGGCTGTCTGGAAAGCCAGTAAGACTACGTTCAAGTCTGTAATCGTCACCATAAGGAGCGTTACATGAAAACGTCTGTGCCACAGGGCAGGAATGCCATTTCGCATGCATGCAGGCTGGCCTGCGGCAGCATCGGGCTGGTGCTGCCATTGCTGTCCGCGACGGCTTTCGCGCAAGCCAAGGCTCCCGCCCAGGTCGTCAAGCCGCCGATTGCGCTGGCCTATATCGACGTCGCCACCAGCGGCAGCGACATGCCGGGCGGCAATTTGCTCGGGGCCGCGTCGCAGGGTGCACAGTCCGGCGGCGGATTCTTCGGCGCGCTGGGCGGGATGGTGCGTGGCGCCTCCGGCGGCGGCAACACCTTCGGCAATACCCGGGCGATGGGCTTCGGCGCCGGCAAGTATGTGGATGTGTCAGTCCATACCAGCAAGAACCGCTCGCTCACCGAGGCGACGCAGGCCATTCCCGTGGTGATGAACCTCGGCGAGTCATTGAAACTGGTCGCACCGGTTCCGGACAAGCCGGTACCCACTGTGGTCGACGAAAAGCCGATCGAGCCGACCTACGAAAAACCGAAGGGCAAGATTTCGATTTACTGGGGCTGCGATGAAAAGATCCGGCCCGGCCAGCCGCGTACACTCGATGTCGCCAAGGCGAGCATCGAAGACTATGGCAAATTCTTTGTGTCCCGCGGCAGCACCACCACCGGCGCGCGCTCGCAACCCGGCCACCCGGCGTGGCCGAACAAGCAGGACGACCGGCGCGTGCCGGACAATGCCTCGCTGGTCGGCCAGCACACGTTCAAAGGCGAGGGGATACCGGACAGTTTCACCGTCGCACTCGGCGCGCCGCAAGACCTGATGCCGCCGATCGACCTGCGGCAGACGAAGAAAGACAGCGGCGTGAATCTGCAATGGCAATCGATTGCGCACGCGCGCGGCTATTTCATCGGCGCCATGGGGGGCAAATCGGATGGCGGCGATTCGGCCGAAATGATCATCTGGACCTCGAGCGAGCTCCCAGACGTCGGTTTCGGCCTGCTCGACTATCAATCGAATGCCAATATCGACAAGTGGATCAAGGAAAAAGTCGTCCTGCCGGCCAGCGCCACGACCTGTGCCGTACCCGCCGGCATCTTCGGCGAGCAGGGCGGCGGCATGCTGCGCATGATTGCCTACGGGTCCGAGTCGTACTTCGCTTTTCCGCCGCGGCCGACCGACCCGAAAATTGCCTGGGAACCGGATTGGCAAACCAAGACGCGGGTGAAGTCGACCTTCATGTCGATGCTGGGCGGCTTCGGCGACGCCGGTGAGCGCGAGAGCCCGAGCCAGAAAGCCGCGCCGCGCGAAGAGAAGAAGCCCAATCCGGTTGAATTGCTGAAAGGCTTGTTCGGCCGGTAAGCCCGCATAACCATTCGAAGCGAACGTTCCGGCCGCGTCACCACCGTCATCATTTCCCGGCCTGACCGGCGCAATGCGATCGACGGCGCCACCGCCACCGCCCTTGCGCGCGCCATGCGCGACTTTGATGCCGACGCGGATGCCGACGTGGCCGTGCTGTGGGGCGAGGGTGGCCACTTTTGCGGCGGTGCGGACCTGAAGGCGTTTGCCGAGGCCGGCGACACGATGCGCCTGTCGGCCGAAGGCGATGCGCCGCTGGGCATCTCGCGCATGCTGCTCAGCAAGCCGGTGATTGCCGCGGTAGCTGGCTATGCGGTGGCCGGCGGCCTGGAGTTGGCCTGCTGGTGCGATCTTCGTGTCGCCGAAGAGTCGGCGGTGTTCGGCGTATTCTGCCGACGCTTCGGCGTACCGCTGATCGATGGCGGCACCGTGCGCCTGCCGCGGCTCATTGGCCACGGCTGGGCGCTCGACCTGATTCTCACCGGACGCGCCGTGCCGGCCGACGAGGCGCTCGCCATGGGTTTGGTCAATCGTGTCGTGCCGGATGGCACCTCGCGGCAGGCCGCGGAAGAACTGGCGGCCACGCTCGCGCGCTTCCCGCAGCAATGCCTGCGCCACGACCGGCTCTCCAGTTACGAGCAATGGGGGCAGACCATGGATGCGGCCATGCAGAATGAATTCCGTCACGGGCTCGCCTCGCTGGCGAGTGGGGAAGGGCGCGCCGGCGCCGAGCGTTTCCGCAGCGGCGAAGGCAAACATGGTGAGTTTGCGGTCGGCGGGAGCCATTCAACAGGTAACCGGCCCGATGGCGCCGGCAACGGAGGCTGAGATGAACAACGCGCGACTGATATTCGCTGCGATGGCGTTCGCGGCGATGGCAGCCGGCCCGGTCCTGGCGGCGGATGCCAAGGGCGGCAATGCCAGGATTGATGCGGCCGACTGCGCCGGTTTCACGGTCCAGGATGCGGCGCCGTTCCTCGGCGTGCCGGCGGCCCAGGTCGTGCGTACGGCTGCGAAGATCAGCAATTCCCTCGTCGCCTGTTCTTTCGCGGCGGGCAAGACGGCGCCCGGCGTCGCGTTCAGCATCGAGATTGAAAAGAGCGCAAAGAAAGCGGCCGAACAGATGGAGGGCTATCGCGATAGTTTGTCGATTGCCGGCGATTCGGCGCCCTGGAAAGGCAAGCTGCCGAAGGGTGCTTACAGCGACATCATGGGCGATGGCATGGGCGACGAAGCCGTGTGGACTGACATCAATGGCGCGCTCACGGTACGCAAGTCGAACGTCACGGTCCAGATAACGATGCCGAAAGCAAAGCTGGAGCAGATCAAGGTGGCGAAGGCGGTGGTCGCAAAGTTCTGAAATGCGATTGTCCAAACGCGGGTAAAATCCGCGCAGGGTCGGCAGTTCACCCAGGCGTTGCCGCGCATTTCGATGCGAGCTAAACCTGCCAATCAATCCTCCAGGCCATGAACTTTCGTGCGTCCTGCTGCAAGCCGGCAACCCCAGCACCTTGAGTGACGCATGGGAGTCCTGTCATGAAATCATCACGTGAAATTGTGCCGCTGGTCGCGGCCGACATTTCCACTTTCTGTAAAAATCTGCGCCAGCAGCTCACCGCCGCGGGACACGAGTCGCCCGGGCATGTCGCGTTCTTGAACATGCTGGCGAGGAGCGCCGGGTTTCGCAATTTCCAGGCGCTGAAGGCGCTTGGGGCGCTAAGGGCGCAGGCGCCATCGTTGGCGCCGATGCAAGGACCTGTTGCCGAACCTGCAGCGCTGCCTATCACGTTGCCACGCGGATCGACCGTGCCCTTGCCCTTGCGGCGATTGCTGACTTGCTTCGATACCCAGGGCCGGCTGATGCGGTGGCCGAACAAATACGCCGCGCAGCAGACGGCGATCTGGGCGTTGTGGTCGCGCTTGCCGGCGCAACGCGAGCTGACCGAGAAGCAAGTTAATGAATATCTCCTCGCATCGCACACCTATGGCGATCCGGCGACACTGCGGCGCGAGCTGGTCAATGCCAAGCTGCTCTGGCGCACGCGGGATTGCCGCGTGTACCGGAAGGAGCCGCGGCGGCCGGGTGAGGAGGCGCGCGCGTTTCTGGATTTGTTGTTCAGTCAAAGTGCGGTGACGCGAGGTTAAAGCGCCGCCCGTTGTGGCGACATGCACATTGATTAGTAGGATGGGTTGCGCGCAGCGCTACCGGTCAATTTTCCGCGCAAGAGTGATGGGTGGGCCCCGGGAGAAGACCGGGGTCAACCCTCAATTCTGTTCGCTTGGTCAGGTTTTCACCGTTCGCCCTGAGGTATCGAAGGGCTTCCGGCGATAGGGCCCTCCGATACCTCAGGGCGAACGGTGACCAATCGAACAGTATTGCGTCAACTCTTGCTGCGATGGCAGGGAGTGGGAGGCAGGCAAAAAAAATCGGGCACGCGGCCCGATTCTTGAAGCGTGGTGTTGAAACGAATCAACACACGACGTGTGCTTACTTCTTGGCGGGTTCTGCGGCTTTCTTTTCTTCCGGCTTCTTCTCTTCCATCATCTTCTTGCACTCAGC
>JANNGY010000433.1:0-2745 GCA_031404095.1 Betaproteobacteria bacterium
GTGATAATCTGGTGCCCGAGCCTATAATCGGTCGAATGCTTCTGCGTGGTCTCGCCGTTTGCGTGTTGACCGCTGGGGCAGCACCGCTCTTTTTCGCTCCTCGGGCCGCGGCCGCTGCAAGCGTGCCTGTTGCAGACAGCCGTGGTGGGATGACAACGGTCTTCGAGCAACAACTCGAGCAGGAAAGAGTCGTCACAAGAACTATAACGGCTGGGTGCAGAATCTTGAAAGGGGCATCAACGCCGCATTGGCGAGCCTGTAATTGTCAAACGCCGCTGCCGTGAGGGTTGCGGTTCGCAATGCACCGGCATCGAGCCGGCAACATGCAGGTTGCATCACAGGGGTCGCCTGTTGCGCAGGTGACATGCGGTATCTATCCAATTGAAAGTGGTTCATGAGTGGTGGGCAACAAGGCGAGCAGGAACTCGCACGCTTGATCGTCGAAAGTCTGAACCTCGAGGGAGTTTCACCCGCCGAGATCGATGCCGAAGCGCATTTGTTCGGCGACGGGCCGGGATTGGGCCTGGATTCGCTCGATATGCTGGAGCTGTCGATGGCGGTGGAACAGAAGTACGGCGTAAAACTGCGGTCCGATGACCCCGACAACGAGAGGATTTTCGCTTCGCTGCGCAGCCTTTGGCAGCACATTCAATCATGTCGCGCGAAGTGATCGCCTGATCGGTCCACCCGTTCCCCGGCGGGTGAACATCCATTTCCCGGTTGGTGAGACTCAATGTCCGAAGTGAAACCTGACCGACATGCGCGGCCGCAAACGCGGCACCCCGGAATGCTGGTGTTGTGGCTGGTGCTCGCGGCAGCGTATCTCGTTGCCTCGGCGACCGGGTTGCGCGTATTGGCGATCGCGATTGTCGGGCTGATGGTTGGCGCGCTGCTAGCCGCTTCGGGCAGGCATCTCGCCGGGTGCATCGCCGGAAGCACGCTTCTCGGCGTGTGTTTTTATTTTTCCGATTCACTGCAGTTCATCATTTATGCGCCGCCGCTGGCTGCCTTTGCTTTCATGGCGTGGTTCTTCCACCGCACCCTGCGTCAGGGATCAGAGCCGCTCATTACCCGTGTGGCGCGCCGGGAGGACCCTGACCTGACGCCGGACCGGGCGCGTTACACGCGGACACTCACCTGGATATGGACGCTCTGTTTCATGCTGTTGTTCCTGGCGGCTTTGCTGCTTGCGCCGGTGCTTCCACTTGATGCGTGGTCGCGCTGGGTGCATGGCTTGGGTTACATCCTGCCGGCCGCACTGTTTCTGGGCGAATACGCTTACCGCCATTACCATTTTCCAGACCGGAAGCACGGCTCGCTGCCGGCGCTGATTCTGAATATCGTTGCCGTGAGCAAAGAAGCCGCATTATCGCCGGGCCAGCGCAATGCCGAGTCCGGCCGTCACGGATGAAACTGCCACTCGCAAGTTATCGCGGACGTGACGACGCCGTGCTGCTGGGGCCGGATGGCGAGATCGGCGCCGGTGCCTTCTTCGTACGCGCGGAGGCGCTTGCCGGATTGCTGCCGGATGCGCCGTTCGTCATCAACCTGGCGGAAAGCCGCCTCGGATTCATGCTTGGATTCGCCGCGGCATTGATACGCGGCCAGACGTCGCTGCTGCCATCCGGACAGGGACGCGGCGACTGGGAAGAACTTGCCTGCCAATTTCCCGGCGCATCGATCATCAGCGATCGAGGATTGGACGCGGCGCAGGCCTTCGACCTGGCGCCGTACCTGGCGATGAACACGATGGACAATTCGTCGCGCGGCCGATTCACGATTCCTGGGATACCCGCCGAATTTCCCGCAGCGATGCTGTTTACCTCGGGTTCCACCGGCCTGCCGACGGCACACGTCAAGAGCTGGGGGCAGTTATCGAGGGGCGCGGCCGCGCTGATCGACGCATTGGCCTGGACTCTGCCCGCGCGCCTCGCGGTGGTCGGCAGCGTGCCGCCACAGCACATGTTCGGGCTCGAGTCGACAGTGATGTTGCCGTGGATTGCCGGCATTCCGGTGCATGCCAGCAAACCGCTTTTACCGGCGGACCTCGAGACTGCGCTCGCGCAATGCGCACGTCCCTGCTGGTGGATGACCACGCCGGTGCACCTGCGCCCGCCACTAAGGGCTGCGAATCCGCTTACCAGCCTTCCTTCGCTGGCCGGGATCGTCGCATCAACGATGAGCCTGCCGCCGGCACTTGCAAAGGAAGCCGAAGCCAGGTGGCAAGTTCCCGTCGTGGAGATCTATGGGTCGACCGAAACCGGCGCACTTGCAACTCGCCGTACGGCAACGCAGGTGTGGTGGTCGCCATTGCGCGATGTGACACTTCAGCAGCAGGCCGGCGGCGACACAAGTCGGTATATTGCGTCGGGATCGCACATTGATGTCCCGGTACTGCTGGCCGACGAATTGCGCGTCGGCGCGGATGGCCGCTTCCTTTGGCTGGGACGTTGCGAGGACATGTTGAAGATTGGCGGCAAGCGTGCTTCGCTGTCCGCCTTGAACCAGCGAATCGCCGAGATACCGGGTGTCGACGACGCCGTTTACTTTGTCCCCGATGCCGCTGGCGATGCGGCGTCCCACGACGACGCCCACCCGGCGCGGCGGTTGGCGGCGTTCTACGTGTCGGCGACGCTTTCGCCCGGGCAGTTGCGACTTGCGTTGCGCGACCGTGTCGATCCGGTGTTCGTGCCGCGTCCGTTGTATCGCGTGCCGCAATTGCCACGAAATGCCAACGGCAAGCTT
>JANNGY010000434.1:0-1693 GCA_031404095.1 Betaproteobacteria bacterium
GCCACGGCAGGTTCTTGATGCCGCCCTGGATGGCCATTTCGTCGCGCACCGGTCGCAGGACGTAGTAGGCGCATAGCAGGAAGAAGAAATAGGCGAACGACCAGAGGAAGGCCGGCCATTCTTCACGCTTGATGTCGACGAGTTTCACGAAGGAGGGTAAATGTCGGGAGTGTCTGGAAATTGAACCGCAAAGGGGCCGGGCGCGTAAGTATAGGCGGGCAGGTTATGCTTGAATCAGGCTGGATACGTCAGATGGCGGGAAAATTTACAAACTCTAGCACGGGCGCGCCTTTTGGAGCAATAATGGCCTGGAAGGTGCGCCGGTGCTGGAGTTTGTTAAATTGGACCGCTAATTGTGGTCTGACAATTGAATATATTGAACGCCTGAAGAATCGTCGTCCCCGCGAAGGCGGGGATCCAGCGACTTTCCGTCGAACGCCACTGGATCCCCGCTGCGACCAACGGAAGTCCCGTGGGACGCGGGGATGACGAATTTGTTGCGGGATCAATGGGATAAGCAGGTTTGCCTACGGGACTGGAAGGGATTGAAATGACCACTATCGTTGTGGTGAAAAAGGACGGGCTGGTGGTGATCGCCGGGGATACGCTGACCACCTTCGGCTCAACCCGGCTGGCCAGTGTCCATGATGCGGCGCCGGAAAAGCTTCTCAAGCATGGCGACACCTATTTCGGCATCGCCGGCAGTGCTGCCCATCAACTGGTGCTGGAAAGCCTGCTGAAAAAACACCCGGAATTCAAGTTTCACGGCCGCGAGGAAATCTACGAAAGCTTTCGCAAGATCCATCCAATCCTGAAGGACGAAGCCTTCCTGAATCCGAAGGAAGAAGAGGACGACCCCTACGAATCCTCGCAGCTCACGGCGCTGGTGGTGAATTCCACCGGCATCTACGGCGTCTATTCGATGCGCGAGGTGTTCGAGTTCGACAAATTCTGGTCGATCGGCTCGGGACGCGATTTTGCGCTGGGTGCCATGTTCGCGGTGTACAAGGGCCGCAAGAGCGCCGAGGAAATTGCCAAAATCGGCGTGCACGCCGGCGCCGAATACGATACCGGCACCGGCCTGCCGATGAATATCGCGACCGTGAAACTGAATGGGAAAGCGAAGTAGGTGAGCGAACAACCGGAGTCGGTCCGGCTCGACAAATGGCTCTGGGCCGCCCGCTTCTACAAGACCCGTCAGCTGGCGATTGAAGCCGTCAACGCCGGCCACGTCGAACTCAACGGCGAGCGCGCCAAACCGGCAAAAACGGTGAACCCGGGCGATGCCGTGATCGTGCGCAAGCCGCCTTACCAGTTCGCGGTCGAGGTGAAAGCGGTTTCCGGCAGGCGCGGATCGGCCACGGTTGCGCGCGAGTTGTTTGCTGAAACCGCGGACAGCATTGCCGCGCGCGAGAAATTGCGTGCCGAATTGCGCGACATGCCGGCGCCGATCTTCAAAGGCCGGCCGACCAAGCGCGACCGCCGCACGCTGGAAACGTGGCAGCGGGCGGCGGCCCAGCATGATGACGACTAGGGGGTTGTCGAAATTCGAAGTAATCATTTTCGGCATGCTCGCCGTCAGGCACTTCTCCCTTTGAAAAAGGGGTAAGGCAGGAATGGCACTTACTTAAGCCAACTGTAGCCCGGAAGAAGCGTAGCGGATTCCGGGAAATTTGCGCAAATTGCGGAAGCC
>JANNGY010000435.1:0-4295 GCA_031404095.1 Betaproteobacteria bacterium
GTGCTGGGAACAGCACATGGACTGGACGAGCTTGCTGGCGCGGCGGGTCGTAGAACGGCTGCCGCCCGACCGGGGCGAAATCGATGATCTGTGGGGGATCGTCGGGCGGAGCCTGCACAGAACCGTCCCGCGCCGCGCCTAGTGTCTCTTCCTCGAAATGAGCGCAAGCATCTTTCGGTGATCGCGGACGATGGTGTGCGCTGACTTGGTCCACACGAAGGGGGTCGGGTCCGTGTTCCAGCGCGCCAGGAAGTCCTGGATGTGTTTTTTCAGCGCGGTCTTGGTCGGGAAGCTCGTTCGTCGCAGCGAGCGCCGCGTGAGTATGCTGAAGAAGCCTTCCACTTGATTGAGCCACGAGGCACTCGTCGGCGTGAAGTGAAACGTCACGCGGTCGTTGGCGGCGAGCCAGTCCTGCACCTCGGGCGTTGCGTGCGTGGAGGAGTTGTCGAGGATGACGTGGAGTGGGCCGCGAGGAAAGGTGCGTGCCACCTTCTTCATGAACTGAAGAAAGTCGACGCCCGTGTGGCTCTCGGTGCACTTGCCCACGACGCGGCCGGTGGCGATCTCGAGCGCCGCGTAGAGGTCCACCACGCCGTTGCGGACATAGTCGTGCGTGTGGCGTTCGATCTGGCCCTTTCGCATGGGCAGCAGCGGCTGCGTGCGGTCGAGAGCCTGCACCTGAGTCTTCTCGTCCAGCGAGATCACCACAGCCTTCTGCGGTGGATTCAGGTAGAGCCCCACCACGTCGGCTGCCTTCTCGTCGAAGTGCGGGTCCTTGCTCACCTTGAAGGTTGCCGACAAGTGTGGCTTGAGGTCGTTCGCGCGGAGGATCTTGTGGATGACCGACTTGCCCAGTCCGAACACCTTGGCCAGCTGCGGGCAGGACCAGTGCGAGTACCCGGACGGCGGCGGCGTCATCACCTTGGCCACGATCTGTCGGACGGTCTTCTCCGGAACCCGGTTTCCACGGCCAGGTCGGGGCTGCTCCTCAAGACCCGCCACGCCTCCACGCTCGAAGCGCTTTCGGATCCGGCTGACCTGGAAGTGGCTGATCGATACGCGGCGGGCAATCTCCACGCCGGAGACCCCGTCGGCGGCCAGCAACACGACCCGAATCCGCCGGGCGTGCCGATGCGCCAGAGTTCTCTTGCTGAGAAGCGCTTCGAGTTGTTTGCGCACGACGGGTGTCACGCTCAACGCCACTGTGGTTCGCATGCGCCCATGCTACACGCGGATGATTAATATTGCATCTATTTCGAGGAAGCCCACCACCTGCGGCACGACGTAGATCATCAGCCCCGCCACCACCAGCACGCATACCAGCATGACGATCGCCGGGTAGATCATCGCCACCAGGAATTTCTGTTTCATCGCCTGCTGGTTTTCGACATGGTCGGCGAGGCGGTCGAGCACCTCGGGCAATTTGCCGGAGGCCTCGCCGGCGGTAATCAGGGTGCGGTACAGGTCCGAGAAAGTTTCGGGATAGGCCGACAGTGCCGAGCCGAGGGCGTGCCCCTCCAGCACCGCACCGCGCAGGCGCGCCAGCAATTGCCGCTCGGATTCCGATTCGGCCTGCTCGATCAGCGCATTGAAAGTCTGCTCGATGGTCAGGCCAGCGCCGAGCAGGGTGGAGAGCTGGCGGGTGATGCGCGCGAGGTCGCTGGTGCCGAGCCGGATGCGAGCCGATTTGCCACCGGCGCTGGCGTCATTGGCCGCCTCGATCAGCGTGACATCGAGCGGAAACAGGCCGCGATCGCGCAACAGCGCGCGCGCCAGCCGCGGGCTGTCGGATTCCAGCACGCCGCGCTGTTCGCGGCCCTCGATATCGTAGGCGGTGTATTGGTAGCCGGGCATTGTTCTGTTGTGCCGCTCTTTAGTGCCGCAATGATGGCAGAGAACTGTGAAGTGTCAATTTTGGCACTTCCCCCTTTGAAAAAGGAGGGAACTCATTTCAGGCACTTCCCCCTTTTTAAAGGGGGATTGAGGGGGATTTTTGGACGTCACGCAAAGGTGATCACCGCAAATCCCCCCTCCGCCCCCCTTTTCAAAGGGGGGAACCTATTTCTGCCACTTCCCCCTTTTTAAAGGGGGATTGAGGGGGATTTTCGGTCTCAGCAAATTGATGGCGTGAATGATCTGGCCACCGCGAAATCCTCCCTCCGCTCTTGCAGAACGCGTTGCCCGCTGCTTCGGGCAACCGTTTCGCAGGCGAGGGGCATGCCGCTCGAAACCCCTGCTACACCTCCTTTTTCAAAGGGGGGAACGTAATCAGTCTCTGGTGACGCGCAAAACCTCTTCCAGCGACGTCACGCCCACATCGACCCAGCGTTTGCCGTCGTCACGCAATGTGACCATGCCGTTCTTGATCGCCATGGCCGCAATCCCGCTCTCGGCGGCGCCGTCATGAATCAATTTCCGCAGCGGCTCATCCACCGTCAGCAATTCGTAAATGCCGGTGCGGCCCTTGAATTCGTCGCGCTTGCCCGATGCGAGTTTGCGCACCAGCCGCTGCGCCAGCACGCCCGACAGCGTGGAGGCCAGCAGGTACGGTTCAATCCCCATATCCACCAGCCGCGTCACCGCACCCGCGGCTGAATTGGTATGCAGCGTTGCCAGCACCAGGTGCCCGGTGAGCGACGCCTGGACCGCGATCTGCGCGGTCTCGAGGTCGCGGATCTCGCCGATCATGATCACGTCCGGGTCCTGCCGCAGGATAGCGCGAAGCGCCCGCGCGAAGCTCATGTCGATTTTCGGATTGACCTGGGTCTGGCCGACGCCGTCGAGATCGTATTCGATTGGGTCTTCCACCGTCATGATGTTGCGGGTGGTGGCATCGAGCCGCGACAGGGCGGCGTAGAGGGTGGTGGTCTTGCCTGAGCCGGTGGGACCGGTGACGAGGATGATGCCGTGCGGCTGCTGGATCAGCTGGTCGAGTTGCGTCAGTGTGCCCGGCGCCATGCCGAGGCCGTTCAAGGTCAATCGCCCCGCCTGCTTGTCGAGCAACCTGAGCACCACGCGTTCGCCGTGTCCGGTCGGCAGTGTCGAGACCCGCACATCGACCGGATGCCCGGCGATACGCAGCATGATGCGGCCATCCTGCGGCAGGCGCTTTTCGGCAATATCGAGTTGCGCCATCACCTTGATGCGCGACACCATCGCGGCATGCAGCGAGCGCTTCGGCTCGACCACGTCCCGCAGCGACCCGTCGACGCGAAACCGCACCAGCGAACGGCGCTCAAAAATTTCCAGGTGGATGTCCGAGGCACTCTCGCGCACCGCCTGCGTGAGGAGCGCGTTGATGAGGCGGATGATCGGCGCGTCGTTCTCGGTTTCCAGCAGGTCGGTGATTTCCGGCAACGACTCGGTGAGTTGCGCGAGATCGGCCGCATTTTCGATGTTGCTGGCGATTTCCTGCACGGCATCGTCATTGCCGGCGGTGTCGCCGCCGGCCGCGGCGCCATAGGCGCGCGCCAGGCGCGCATTGAATTCCTCTGCTGACAGCAATACCGGCCTGAGGCTCTTGCCGGTCATGCGCCGGACTTCAGACAATGTGGACGAGGCCGGGTCGGGCGCCAGCCAGACTTCGATTTCCGCATCGACCTGGCGAGCCGTGACGACCCCTTTGGCCTTGGCGAAGTGATACGGCAGCAGCCGCACCGTCGCCGGATCCGCCGTCGTCAATGCCTCACGCTGCCGGGC
This sequence comes from Betaproteobacteria bacterium, assembly GCA_031404095.1. Lineage (GTDB taxonomy): Bacteria > Pseudomonadota > Gammaproteobacteria > Burkholderiales > Usitatibacteraceae > UKL13-2. The sequence continues at coordinate 3,700 of JANNGY010000435.1, forward strand.
GTCCGAAGATCCCATCGCTATTTTTTCTCCGGTGATTTCGGGTCGACCGCAACAGGCGCCAGCGATGTGCCCGCGGCGGGTACTTGCGAGCCTGTCAAGGCTGGCAATTGCGGTCCGCCAATGGGTGGCAACAGCGACTCGTTTTCCCTGAGCGCGGTGCCCTGTTCGTTGCGGATGTAGTCGTAACGCTCACCGGTCAACTGGTTGGCAGACTTGCCGTCACGCAGCACGACCGGACGCAGGAACACCATCAGGTTGGTCTTGTCGCGGTTCTTGGTCTGGTAGCGGAACAGGGCGCCGATGTAGGGGATGTCGCCCAGCAGCGGCACCTTGTCGGCGCCATTCTTGGTGTCATCCTGTATGAGCCCGCCAATGACGACAATCTGGCCATCGTCGACCAGCACGGTGTTTTCGATCGAGCGCTTGTTGGTGATCAGGTCGGCGGACTTGATGCTGGCCGTGGACAGTACCACCGAGGAGACTTCCTGATAAACCTTCAGCTTCACCGTGCCGCCCTCTGCGACCTGCGGGGTCACTCTCAGGGTCAGGCCGACATCCTTGCGTTCGATGGTCTGGAACGGATTGGTGGAGGCGTT
>JANNGY010000436.1:0-9934 GCA_031404095.1 Betaproteobacteria bacterium
TCGCGCAAGCCGATCTCGCGGCGCTCGTCGACGTTGGGCAATTGCGCGCGCTGTGACACCCTGACCAGATTGAAGTGGTCGATGTTCTGTATCAGACGCGAGGTCAGCGAGCCGCGCGACGTGAGCCACGGATGCAGCTTGCCAAATTTGGCGTCGCCATGCGATGGCGGCATGGAGTGCCAGGCGTCGGGGCGGAGGAGTCTCAGGGTACGCATTGAAGCACTGTCATTCCCGCGTCCCATGGGGGACTTCCGTTGGTCGCAGCGGGAATCCAGGTTTTGTGACAAGCGAAATTGATTCCCGCTTTCGCGGGAATGACAGTAGTTCTTGTACCGGCATTCCTGAAGTCAATTTCTACGCCTTCAAATAATGTTGCCGTGAACCCAGCCAGCGCGCCAGGTGCCGTTCCGCATTGTCCGGCGCGTGCTTCAGCATCCACGCCGCGGCATCACGCGCCGCTTCCAGCAGATCGATATCGCGCTCGATGTCGGCAAAGCGCAGCAGCGGCGCACCTGACTGGCGCGCGCCCAGATGTTCACCAGGACCGCGCAACAGCAGGTCCTGGCGCGCGATCTCGAATCCGTCGGCGCTTTCAAATATCACCTTCAGCCGCGCCCGCGCCAGCTCGCCCAGCGGATTCTGGTAGAGCAGGATGCAGGTGCTGTGCTTGGCGCCGCGGCCGACGCGGCCGCGCAACTGGTGCATCTGCGCCAGCCCCATGCGTTCGGCGTGCTCGATCACCATCAGGCTCGCGTTGGCGACATCGACGCCGACTTCGATCACGGTGGTCGCCACCAGCAACTGGATTTCGTTGGCGACAAACTTTGACATCACCTCCTGTTTCTCGGCCGGCTTCATGCGGCCATGCACCAAGCCAATGCGCACATCGGGTAAGGTCGCGGTGAGAGTCTCGAATGTCTCCACCGCGGTTTTCAACTGCAGTGTTTCCGATTCCTCGATCAGTGGGCACACCCAGTAGGCTTGTGCGCCTTCCCGGCAGGCATCGCGGATGCGTGCCAGCACCTCGTTGCGGCGCGCTTCGCCGAGGAGCTTGGTCTGGATGGGCGTGCGGCCGGGCGGCAATTCGTCGATCACCGACACATCGAGATCGGCGAAGTAACTCATCGATAGGGTACGCGGGATGGGGGTGGCGCTCATCATGAGTTGATGCGGCTCCTGGGTGTTGGTTGCATCCTTGCCGCCGCGCTCACCTTTTTCACGCAAGGCCAATCGCTGGCCGACACCGAAGCGATGCTGCTCGTCAATGACGGTGAACCCCAGCCTGGCAAATGACACACCTTCCTGGAACAGGGCATGTGTGCCGATTGCCAATTGGGTCTTGCCACTGGCAATGTCTTCAATGGCCGCGCGCTTCTCTTTCGCCTTCAGGCTGCCGGTGAGCCAGGTGACTATCACGCCAAGCGGCACCAGCAGGGCAGAGAGCTTGCGGTAGTGCTGCTCGGCGAGGATTTCGGTCGGCGCCATGATCACGGCCTGGTAGCCATTGTCGATCGCCTGCGCGGCCGCCAATGCCGAGACGATCGTCTTGCCGCTGCCGACGTCGCCTTGCAACAGGCGCTGCATCGGATGCGGGGCGGCGAGATCGGCTGCGATCTGGTTCCACGCGCGTACCTGGGCGCCGGTCAGGGCGAAGGGCAGTGATTTCCGGAGCTGCTCGGTGAGCTTGTTGCGCGCGATCAGGCGCGGCGCCGATTTTGCATCACGCGCGGCGCGGGCTTTTTTCATCGCCAGTTGCTGCGCCAGCAGCTCATCAAATTTGATGCGCCGCCATGCCGGATGGGTGCGCTCGGCCAGGCTCGCCAGCGAGGCATTCGGCGGCGGCCGGTGCAGGGTCAGTACCGACGGCGCGAAATCCCGCAGGGCAAGTTTGCCGCGAATCGATTCCGGCAACGCATCGTCGAGTTGATGCTGCGCTTCGAGTGCGGCCAGCGCACGATCGATCAGCCGCCGCAATTGAATCTGCGACAGACCCGCCGTGGTCGAATAGACGGGGGTCAATGCTTCCGGCACGGCATCACCTGCGTTGACCAGGTGGTAGCGGGGATGCACCATCTCGGCGCCGAAGAATCCGGGCCGCACTTCGCCGAACAGGCGGAGCCGCCGGCCGATGGCGAGTTGCTTGACCTGGCTGCCGTAAAAATTCAGGAAGCGCAAATGAATCAGCTCGTCGCCGTCCTTCGCCTGCACCACCAGCTGGCGGCGCGGGCGGTAGGTGATTTCGCTGTGAATGATCTCAGCTTCCAGTTGGCATGGCATGCCGGGTTGCGCGTCGCGCAGAGGCGTGATGCGGGTCTCGTCTTCGTAGCGGATGGGAAGATGCAGCGCAAAATCCCATTCGACTTTGAGGCCCAGCTTGGCAAGCCTTGATGACAGCGTGCCGGCCGCGCCTTTTTTCGGCGCGGCCTTCGCGGCCGTTTTTTTCGGGACGAGGCGGGCCAATGGCCGGGTTCAGGTCTGCGGCGACATCAATCGGCGCCTTGCACGCCATCGGCCGAGGGCAACACCATCACGCCCTCGATCTCGACCTGGGCGCCACGCGGCAACGATGCCACGCCGACGGCGGCACGCGCAGGATAGGGCTCGCTCATGTAGGTCGCCATGATTTCATTGACCTTGGCGAAATGCCCCAGATCAATCAGGAACACGTTGACCTTGACGAGATCGTTGAGCGAACCACCGGCAGCTTCGCAGACGGCCTTCAGGTTGTCGAACACCCGCATGACCTGATTCTCGAAACCCTCGACCAGTTGCATGGTGGCGGGGTCGAGCGGAATCTGGCCGGAGAGGTAGACGGTGTCGCCAGCCCGGACGGCTTGCGAATAGGTGCCGATGGCGGCGGGCGCGTGTGGCGTGGCAATGATCTGTTTCATTCGGCCTTCGGCTTGTTGTCTCGGGACGATCCGGATTTTACACGCGTAATCCGCACCACTTCCGGCATGTGCCGCAGTTGCCGCAGGACGCTGGCCAGATGCATGCGGTGGCGCACTTCCAGGGTGAACTGGATGATCACGTATTTCTGGTCGGCACTGGCGTTGGCGTCGCCCATGTGCACCTGGGTGATGTTCGATTCCGCGGCCGCGATCTCCGCCGCCAGTTTGGCGAGCACGCCACGGCGATCGTTGACCGTCATGCGAATGTCGACCTTGAAAAGGCGGTCGAGGTGCGGATCCCACTGCACGTCCACCCATTTTTCGGGGTCGAATTTGAACGGGTGTATCGCCGGGCAATCGTGGGTGTGGATGATGAGGCCCTGCCCGCCCTTTATCTGGGCGAGAATCGGGTCGCCCGGAATCGGCCGGCAACAGGTCGCGAACTCGACTGCCATGTCCTCCGTGCCGCGGATGGTGATGGCATCGCGCAGCTTGTGCTCCGGCGACACCAACTCCGAGACGGCGAACAGTTTGCGGGCCGCGACGATGGCGAGGCGCTTGCCAAGTCCGATCTCGGACAGGACGGCTTCCTTGGATTTGACATGGTCGCCCTTGAGCAGCCGGTTCCAGTGAATCCTGCCGATGTCGTTGGGATCGAAATGCAGCGAGCGCACCGCCTGGATCAGCAGCAGTTCCCCCAGTTCCACTGATTCCGACTGCTGCATGGTCTTCAGGTAATGGCGAATCTGCGATCGGGCGCGCCCAGTGGTGGCGTAGTTCAGCCACGCCGGGCTGGGCCGGCCGGCCGGATCGGTGACGATCTCGACGCGGTCGCCATTTTTGAGGCGCGTCGACAGCGGCACACTCTCATCGTTGATGCGCGCCGCCACGGCGCGGTTGCCGATGTCGGAATGAATCGCGTAGGCAAAATCGACCGGCGTGGACCCCTTGCGCAGCGAGTGGATCTTGCCCCTGGGCGAAAATACGTACACTTCGTCGGGGAACAGGTCGACCTTGATGTGTTCCAGAAACTCCAGCGCATCGCCGCTGCCGGACTGGATTTCCAGCAGCGACTGCAGCCACTGGTGGGTCTTTTGCTGCATGTCGGAAAGCTGCCCGTCCTCGGCATCCATGGTCTTGTACATCCAGTGCGCGGCGACACCGGCTTCGGCAATCTTGTGCATGCCGATGGTACGGATCTGCAGTTCCACCGGCGTACCGTACGGGCCGAACAGAGTGGTGTGCAGCGACTGGTAGCCGTTGGCCTTGGGAATGGCAACATAATCCTTGAACTTGCCCGGGAACGGCTTGTACAGCGTGTGCAGCGCGCCCAGCGCCAGATAGCAGGCGGAGACATCCTTGACCACGATACGAAAGCCATAGATGTCGAGCACTTCGGAAAACGAGATGCGTTTTTCCTGCATTTTTTTGTAGATGGACGAGAGGTATTTTTCGCGGCCGGTCACCGTGGCCTCAACGTGGAATTCCTTCAGCCGGCCGGTAATGGCGTCGAGTATCTTGCCGACCACCTCGCGGCGATTGCCGCGCGCGCTCTTGACCGCTTTTTCGAGCACCAGGAAGCGGTTCGGGTGCAGGTACTTGAATCCCAGGTCCTCGAACTCGTAATAGAGCCCACTTAGCCCCAGGCGATTGGCGATGGGCGAATAAATTTCCAGGGTCTCTTTCGCCACCCGCTCCTGCTTCGAGGGATGCACCGCGTCCAGCGTGCGCATGTTATGCAGCCGGTCGGCCAGCTTGATGAGGATCACGCGCACGTCACGCGCCATCGCCAGCAGCATCTTGCGGAAATTTTCCGCCTGCGCCTCTTCGAGCGTGGCGAACTGGAGTTTGTCGAGTTTGGAGACGCCATCGACCAGTTCGGCCACGGCCTTGCCGAACTTCTTCGAAATGTCGGCCTTGGTGGTGGGCGTGTCTTCGACCACATCGTGCAACAGCGCGGCGATCAGGGCCTGCGGATCGAGTTGCCAGCGCGCCAGGATCTTGGCCACCGCCAGCGGGTGCGTGATATAGGGTTCGCCGGACTGCCGGAATTGGCCTTCGTGAGCGGCAGTGGCCATTTGCAGCGCGGCCTCCACCTTTTCCAGGTCAGCCGGCTTCAAATAGGCGGAAATCAGTTCCCGTAGCGCGATCGCATGATCATCGGCGTGACCGGGCTCGGACAACAGTGGCGCGACTGCGGCCGCCGGTATCAGCGGGGGCGCCTTATGCGCCGCGCGCGTGGCGCGGGCGGGCGTATGCGATGGGCCGGCTGAGGGGGTGAGATTCGCCATGACGACTCATCCATCCTCGCGGCCCGGGATTACATTTCGGCAGGCGCGGGCGCGGGTGGCACCGGCGGCAGCAGAATTTCAGTCCCAACCCGGCCGGCGGCGATTTCGCGCAGCGCGGTCACGCAGGGTTTGTCTTTGCCGGCATCGACGTACGGCGCCGAACCGAGCGCCAGCTGACGGGCGCGGGCAGTCGCCACCAAGGTCAGTTCGAAACGGTTGGGAATGAATTTGATGCAATCGTCAACGGTAATGCGTGCCATCGTGAAACCCCGGTTTTTCGAGAGAAAACAAACCACGCCGCCTGAGGTTCAGGTGGTGCCGTGTCTTCAATAATATTGAAACGAATAAATTGCCGAGCTAGCTAACCAGCTGAGCGTGAAGCTTCAACTGTCGGGCAGCCGTCAGGCGCAAGGCGCGAACCACCGACTGCAAATCCAGCAAAGCGATGCTAAAGTCTTCATTAATAATAACATAATCCGCTTCATGGACGTGTTTTAAGTCTTCGCGCGCCTCGGCCAGGCGCCTCTCAATAACCTCTTTTGAGTCCTTGCCGCGCTTGATCAATCGTTGCCGGAGCACCTCGATCGACGGCGGCAGGATATAAATGAAGGTCATGTCCGGAAACAGGGCTTTCACGGAATGGGCGCCCTGCCAGTCAATTTCCAGCACCACATCGGAGCCGGCGGCGCGGGTTCTTTCGATCCAGCGCCGCGAGGTCCCATACCAGTTGCCGTAAACCTCGGCATGCTCCAGAAATTCGCCGCGCCCGACCATGGCGTCGAATTCTTCCTTGCTGACGAAAAAATACTCGCGGCCCGATAGCTCTCCCGGACGCGGCGATCGCGTGGTGTAGGAAATCGACAGCCCGATGTCCGGTTCCCGCTCCAGCAATCCATTCACCAGCGAGGATTTACCGGCGCCGGACGGGGCGACGATCACATAAAGGCAGCCGTTCATGGACTATTCAATATTCTGGATCTGCTCACGCATCTGCTCAATCAACACCTTGAGTTCGATTGACACATTAGTCGCATCCGTCGAGACTGATTTTGAGCCGAGCGTATTCGATTCGCGATTCAGCTCCTGCATCAGGAAATCCAGGCGCTTGCCCACCGCGCCGCCGCTTTTCAACACCCGCCGCACTTCCGAGACATGGGTGCTGAGGCGATTCAGCTCTTCCGCCACATCGATGCGCGACGCGAACAGCACCACTTCCTGCTTTAGACGTTCGTCGCTGGCGCTGCCAGCCATGGCATCAAGCAGTTTCTGCGCAAGCTTTTCCTGGTACGCCGCCACCAGACCGGGAATCAGCGGCGTGACCTGCTTCACCAGCTCCTCGATACGCGTCAGCCGGTCGCTGATCAGCACGGCGAGCTTCTCGCCCTCGCGCATACGCGTGGCGTTAAGTTCGTCGATTGCCTTTTTCAACAGTGCCAGCAACGACTCCTTGGCGGCATCGGTGCCCAGCGCTTCGGCCGACATCACGCCGGGCGCATGCATGATTTCCCACACTGACAGCGGGGCAGCGTCGAACTTCGACAGGATGTGCTTCTGCGTTTCCGCCAGCACCACCAGGGCATCCTGATTCGGCGCAAACGATTCACGCGTGGCAATCGGCGTGAAGGTGACGCGGCAATCGACCTTGCCGCGGGTGAGGGCGGCGGCGACCAATTCACGCATCTGCGGCTCGTGCGAGCGCAAGTCTTCCGGCATGCGCGTCTGGAATTCCAGATATCGGTGGTTGACCGATTTCAATTCCAGCGCGAATCGTCCGCCGGGTACCTCACCGCTTACCGCGGCAAATCCGGTCATGCTTTTGATCATAGGGCTGGGTCGCTGTAAGGGGTGTCTAACAAATAAACCAGGCAAAGGTGCCGGATGATGAGGCTTGCGGCACAATAGAGGGCCGGCAAACTTTACAAGGCTGGGGCAAGACCGGACAATTATAGCTTAGCGACTCCGCGCCCCGGCGCGAAAAGCTGGCGACCCGCACCACCAAATAATGTCGACGCAATCCAACCAACCGCTACCCGACGGGTACCAACTCAATAATTACACCATCGAAAAGCTGCTGTCCTCGGGCGGGTTTTCGATCGTCTATCTGGCAAGGGATGAGAACGACGTGCCGGTCGCCATCAAGGAGTACCTGCCGGCGGCACTGGTGATCCGCGTCGATGGCGCCGAAGTCAAAATCAATTCGGACGAGAATCTGGCCGTGTTCCGTCACGGCCTCAAATGCTTTTTTGAAGAAGGCCGTTCGCTGGCGACGATTTCGCACCCCAACATCGTCGGCGTTGAAAATTTCTTTCGCGCCAACGAAACCGTCTACATGGTCATGCAATACGTGCGCGGCCGCACCCTGCAGTTCCATATTCAGCGGCATCGCCACGAATTCACCGAAAGCTTCATCCGCCGCCTGTTCACGCATCTGCTGAACGGCTTGCGCGAAGTGCATGCCAAGAAGCTCCTGCACCTCGATATCAAGCCCGCCAATATTTACATCACCATGGAAGGCAAGCCGGTGCTGCTGGATTTTGGCGCGGCCCGCCAGGCACTGACCTCCGATGCGCCGAAGCTGCGCCCCATGTACACCGCCGGTTACGCCGCCCCCGAGCAGTACCGCAATCTGGAGCAACTCGGCCCGTGGTCGGACATTTATGCCGTCGGCGCCACCATCTACACGTGCATCACCGGCGTGCACCCGCAACCCGCCAACGACCGCGAGAAAGACGACCAGATGGTTCCCGTGCGCGAACTGGCGCGCGAGGGCTATTCGGAGGGCATGCACGAGATCATCGACTGGTGTCTGAAACTCGATCACCTCGCCCGCCCGCAGACCGCGTTCGAGCTGCAAAAGGCGCTGATGAAGGACATCAAGGAAATTCCCGGTGCGGAACCGGTGGACGACCCGGAAGACACGCTGACCGGGCGGCTGAAGAAGACACTGAACCGGAAGATATTCTGAAGATCGTGAGCAGAACTGCCAACATCAAAGCCAGGCGACCCGACGAGTTCATTGGTCCTGCCGGTCGCGGAATTGCCCTCCACGCTCGCCACGCAGCGCAGGCTCTCGACGCAACTCGCGCCTGCCAAGGGCATCAATAATGCGTTTCACCATCTTCCAGGACAGTTTCATCGGCGGCCGCAGGGTCAACCAGGACCGGCTCGCCTATTCGTACTCGAAAGACGTGCTGATGATGGTCATTGCCGACGGCATGGGCGGGCATGCGCGCGGCGAGATCGCCGCCGAGGTCGCCGTCAATACCATGACCAACCGCTTCCAGCAGGAAGCGCGCACCACCTTGCGCCGGCCGAAGGAATTCCTCGAGTCAGCCATTCACTCCGCGCACCGCGCCATCGTTGCCTTCGCCGACCAGCACGACATGCTCGAGTGCCCGCGCACCACCGTCGTCGGCTGCATCGTGCAAAACGGCAAAGCCTGCTGGGCGCACTCCGGCGATTCGCGCCTGTACATGATTCGCGATGGCAAGATCGCCGCGACCACGCTCGACCATTCGCGCGTCCAGCAATTGATCGAGTCCGGCATCATCACGCCGGCGCAGGCAGCGGTGCATCCGGATCGCAACAAGATCTACAACTGCCTGGGCGGCGTATTGCCGCCGCTGGTGACCCACTCCGAAGATTGGCCACTGCGGGTGGGTGACACGATTCTCCTGTCCACCGACGGCTTCTGGGGGCCCCTCAGCGCCGACCTCATTGCCGCCAGGCTGGCGCGCGGCAACCTGCTGGAACTGGTGCCCAAGCTAATGGAAGAAGCCGAACGCAAGGCCGGCGCCGAATCGGACAACCTGTCGGTCATCGGCCTCACCTGGGAACACCAGGAAGACGACGAGCCGGAATCGACCGTGACGGTAACCGAACCAATTGAGGGATTCACCACGTCGTCATTGAATACCACGCAGCAGGGCTCGTCGATGAAGGATGAAATTTCCGACGCCGACATCCAGAAGGCGATTGACGAGATCCAGAGTGCCATCAAGAAAGTGTCGAAGTGACGGAATGGTCCCGCAGGGCCAATCCGTCATCCTGAGCGAAGCCGAAGGATCTCGCCGCTAAACCGTAGTCTCTTTTCCTACTCCAACATGCCCCGCTCATACAATCGCACCGCCGATCAACTGCGCCTCCTCACGATTACCCGTCATTACACCAAGCACGCCGAAGGCTCGGTGCTGATTGCAATGGGCGACACCAAGGTGCTGTGCACCGCCAGCATCGAGGAACGCGTGCCGCCGCACAAGAAGGGCAGCGGGGAAGGCTGGGTCACCGCCGAATACGGCATGCTGCCGCGTTCTACCCACACCCGCTCCGACCGCGAAGCCGCGCGCGGCAAGCAATCCGGCCGCACCCAGGAAATTCAGCGCCGGATCGGCCGCTCGCTGCGCTGTGTGGTCGACCTGAAAAAGCTCGGCGAGCGGCAGATCACCATCGATTGCGACGTGCTGCAGGCCGATGGCGGCACGCGTTGCGCTTCGATCACCGGCGCCTATGTGGCACTGCAGGATGCGGTCAGCGTGCTGTTGCAGAAAAGCCTGATCAAGGAAAGCCCGATCATCGATTCGATCGCGGCGGTGTCGGTGGGAATTGGCTCCGATGGTCCTGTCCTGGATCTGGACTACGTGGAAGATTCCACTTGCGAGACGGATATGAACGTGGTGATGACGGGGGCGGGAAAGTTTGTGGAGATTCAGGGAACGGCGGAGGGCGTGCCGTTTTCAAGGGCGGACATGGATC
>JANNGY010000437.1:0-4209 GCA_031404095.1 Betaproteobacteria bacterium
CCGCTGATCGAGGGCGGCACGTTTTGGCGATTTGTCGATATCGACCTCGAGCGGCAGAAAACCTTTCGGGAGAAGCCATGATCACACGCGCCGGACGCTTTCCACTTCCCCCTTTGAAAAAGGGGGATGGAGGGGGATTTAGGGTGCAAGCAACTCTGCGACGACCGAAAATCCCCCTCAGTCCTTGCAGGACGCGTTGCCCGCTGCATCGGGCAACCGTCTCGCAGGCGAGCGGCATGCCGCTCGAAATCCCTGCTCAACCCCCTTATGCAAAGGGGGAAGCACCAGACTCGCGCGCATAGCTCGTGTACCATTACCGCCCCACCAGCCAGGCCTTCTGCCGCTCAAGATCGATATCGACAAATCGCCAGAACGTGCCGCCCTCGATCAGCGGCCGGCGAAAGCCGATCAGATACGGGTACCAGAGGTCGGTGAGAATTCGGTGGGTGTTGATTTTCCAGGGTGCGTAAGACACCATCAACTTCGCCATTTCCTGGTACAACTTCGTGCGCTCGGGACTATCGGGCAGGCGTTCGGCCTTTTCGTAGGCCTCGTCATATTCCTTCAACTTGAATCGCGCGCGATTACCCTTGAAGCCCGAATTCGGGCCGTACAGCGACGAGAGCCAGGTTTCGGCATCGGGCGCCGCGGCCGTGCCGCCGAGGCGCCACATCATCAGTTTTCCGGCGTCGGATTCTTTCAGCAGGTCAGGCCACTTCGCCTTGCGCACCGTCATGTTGATACCAAGCTCATCCATGCTGCGTTTCCACAGTTCATCGAACTGCTGGTCGCGGGCGGTCGGCGTTGAATTGTATTTGAGCATCAGGGGACTGCCGTCGGGCATTTCGCGATAGCCATCGCCGTCGCGATCGCGGTAGCCGTACATGTCGAGCAATGCCTTGGCCTTTGACGGGTTGTATTCGTTCGCGCTGGTGCGAAAAGTCGGCTCGTAGCCTGCCACCCCGGGACTGTAGGGCGTATGCGCGAGGATCGCCTGATTTTTCCAGATCACGCTGATTTCATCCTGAGTGCGGTAACCCAGCGTGATCGCGCGGCGCAGCGCCACCCTGTCCGGCGTATAACCGCCGACGGTTGGATCCTCCATGTTGAAATAGGCAAACGTGAGATCCAGCGCCGGCACCTGCGCCATCTCCAGGCCCATTTTTTTCAGATTCGGCGCGAGAACGTTGTTGGGTATCGCTGTATTGGCAAATTCGCTCGGCATGCGGTAAGACAAATCGGTCTCGTTATTCAGAAATGCGAGCCAGCGCGGCTGGATTTCTTCGACAATCGAAATTTCGATGCGCCCCACCATCGGCAGGCGGCGGCCCTTGAGTTTTTTCTGGATCGCCTGCGCTTCAGCGTCGTCCGCGGCGGGTTCGCCGGCAAAATATTCCTCGCGGAAATTCGGATTTGGCACGAACGTGAGGCGCGAAGACCGTTTCCAGGTTTCAAGCCGGTAGGCGCCGGTGCCGACCGGATGCGAACCGGGATCATCGGCATATTTTTCGATCACTTCGCGCGCCACCGCGCAGGCCACGCGGCAGTCAGCCAGGTCATAAATGAAGTTGTATTTGGGCCGCGTCAGTTTGATCTGGAAGGTGTACCGGTCCAGCGCCTTCAGGCCCTCCAGCGGCGTGTCGTAATCCATCTTGTTGGCCTTGCGGACACGCGCGAGCAGTTCGTCGGAGCCGGCAACAATGCCCTCTACTTCAGCCAGCAATGGCGAGGACAGCTTGGGATCCATCAGCCGCTTGATCGAATAGACGTAATCCTCCGCGGTCAACTCGCGTTTTTTGCCGCCAAACGCCTCGTCATCGGCGAAATGGATTCCGGGCTTGACCTTGATCGTATAGGTCATCTGGTCGGGCGAGATCACCGGCATCGCCACCAGCGTATTCGGGATCAGCTTGACCGGCCGCGCCAGATAATCGTAGCGCAGGGGCGTATCGAAAATAGCATCTACCACGATGTTCGAATAGACATCGCTGATTTTTTGCGGGTCGAACGTGGTCTCGGCGACCTCGAATGAATAGCGCAGCACCTTGGCGGGATCCGCTTGTGCGTTGGCGGCTGGAGCGAACGTGGCAATGGCGATGGCCAACAGGGAAAATATCAGGCGCATGGCTTACGGTTCACAGAAAATCGCCGGGGTGTTCAGATGGGCGGCCTTCGCCGGGCACTTCCCCTTTTGAAAAAGGGGGAAGTGGCATGCGGCGAGCGCGAAAATTGAAATTCATGTGCACCCTCGACAATCCTCTACTGCCCCGCCAGCCAGGACTTCTGCTTGGCGAGATCGATGTCGGCAAACTTCCACCAGCTCTGCGTTTGCACCAGCGGCCGCCGGAACGCCTCGATGTACGGATACCACATGTCGGTGATGATGCGATGGGTGTTGAGCTTCCACGGCGCGAAGGACACCATCAGCTTGGCCATTTTCTGGTACAGCAGCGTGCGTTCGGGACTATGCGGAAGCTTCTCCGCGGCCTCGTAGGCAGCGTCGTACTCAGCGGACTTGAAACACGCGCGGTTGCCCTTATAGCCGCAATTGGGTCCATACAGCGTCTGCAGGGTGCCGCCGGCGTCGGGGGTGGACGCGGAGCCGCCGAGTTGCCACATCATCAGCTTGCCGGCATTGGATTCCTTCAACAGATCCGGCCATTTCGCCTTGCGGACTTCAATGCGTATGCCGATGCCTTCCATGCTGCGTTTCCACAGCTCGTCGAATTGCTTGTCGCGATCGGTCGGCGAAGAGTTGTTTTTCAGGACCAGCGGCTGGCCGTCCGGGGTCTCGCGAAAACCATCGCCGTCGCGGTCGATGTAGCCGTACATATCGAGGAGCGCCTTGGCCTTTGCCGGGTTATGTTCGTTGGCGCTGGTCCGAAAAGTTTTTTCGTAGCCGATCACGCCCGGGCTGTAAGGCGTGTGCGCGGGCACTGCCTGCCCCTTGCGGATGATCTGGATTTCGTCATGCGTCATGTAGCCGAGTGAAATCGCCCGGCGCAGCGCCACCTTGTCCGGCGTGTATCCGCCGACCAGCGGGTCATTCATGTTGAAGTAGGCAAACGTCAGGTCCAGCGCCTCGACCTGCTCGAACTGGATACCGACCTTTTTCAGGTTCGGCGCCAGCTGGTTGTTCGGCACGCCGACGTTGGCAAAGTCTTCCGGCAACAGCCACAGCAGATCGTGTTCGTTGCCGAGGAAAGCCAGCCAGCGCGGCTGGCGCTCCTCGATGATCGAGACTTCAACGCGGCCGATCATGGGCAAGCGGCGGCCTTTCATCTTTGCCAGCATTTCCTGGCCGGCCTTGTCGTCGGCGGCCGGCTCGCCGTGAAAATATTCCTCGCGAAAATTGGGATTCGGCTCAAACACCATTTTCGACGAGCGCTTCCAGCTTGTCAGGCGGTAGGCGCCGGTGCCGACCGGATGGCCGCCGATATCGTCACCGTATTTTTCCACCACCTCACGCGCCAGCGCGCAGGAGACGCGGCAATCGGCCAGGTTGTAGATCCAGTTGGGCTTGGGCTCCACCAGCTTGATCTGCAGCGTGTAGCGGTCGAGCGCTTTCAAGCCTTCCAGCGGCGCGTCGAAATCCAGCTTGTTGCTCTTGCGGGCGCGTTGCGCGAATTCGGCCGAGCCGACAATGTAGCCTTCCACTTCCGACAGCAACGGCGCGGACAGCCGCGGGTCCATCAGGCGCTTGATCGTGAAGACATAATCCTCGGCGACCAGCTCGCGTTTCTTGCCGCCGAACGCCTCATGATCGTCGAAGTAAATACCGGGTTTGATTCGCAGCGTGAGGGTCTTGTAGTCCGGCGAGACTTCCGGCATTGCCGTCAAGGTATTTGCAATCAGCTTGACCGGCCGCGCCAGGTAGTCATACCGCAACGGCGGATCAAACATGGCGTTGTTGACGATGCTCGAATACACATCGCTGACTTTTTGCGGGTCCATCGACGTCTCTGCTACCTCGAAGGCATAGCGCAGGACCTTTTGCGGATCCGGGCGGTCGCTCGCTGGCGATGGCGCACGCTGCGCCGCCGCCAGCAGCGGACATGCCAGGCAAACCACCAACAGTTTTAAAACGAATCTATTTAGATGCATAAGACCCCGTGGATTGGGCGAACATTGAAATTCGGAGTGTCTCCTCATTTCGTGATCTTTGCAGAATACTTCCCTCTTTTCCAAAGAGGGATTGAGGGAGATTTT
>JANNGY010000438.1:0-9434 GCA_031404095.1 Betaproteobacteria bacterium
CACATCATGCCGGCCGCACCCGCGCCGATGATAACGGCGTCAAAGACTTTGTTCAACGCAGGGCTTTATGCCGAAAACAGCTCACCAGATGGTCGTTCACCATTCCGGTTGCCTGCATGAAGGCGTAGCAGATCGTCGAGCCGACGAATTTAAAACCGCGCAATTTCAGATCCTTGCTCATGGCATCGGATTCGGCTGTCTTCGCCGGCACCCCGGACATTGCCGACCACTGATTCTGTTTCGGTTTTCCGCCAACGAAAGTCCAGATATAGGCATCAAAGCTGCCAAATTCGCGCTGCACGGCAAGAAACGCGCGCGCGTTCATGACTGCGCTGTTCACCTTTAGCCGATTGCGCACGATGCCGGGATCGAGCAACAGCGCTTCGAGTTTTGAAGGCGTGAATTTTGCTACTTTGACGGGTTCAAATCCGCCAAAGGCGCGGCGATAGTTTTCGCGTTTGGCGAGTATGGTCGACCAGGACAGGCCCGCCTGGGCGCCTTCGAGGATCAGGAACTCGAACAGGCGGCGGTCATCGTGAATCGGAACGCCACACTCGTTATCGTGGTATTCGACGTACAACTCGCCAAGCGAGGAGTTCTCGCACCAGGGGCAGCGGATGAACGGATTCGACAAGCGTGGTTCCGGCTAGCCCTTGATATAGCTTTCCAGTTGGGAGATGGTAAATTCATGGTCGGCAATGATGTCGTTCATCAAGTCGCGGATCGATAACATGCCGACCACGGTCGTGCCGTCAACAACCGGCAGGTGGCGGATATTCTTTTCCGACATGATGGCCATGCACTGCCGCGTGCGGGTCTGCGGATTGACGACCAGCACATTGGCGGTCATGATTTCGCGCACCTTGACCTCTTTTGAATTCTTGCCGAGCAACGCGATCTTGCGCGTGTAATCGCGTTCCGACAGGATGCCGACCAGCTTGCCATATTCCATTACCATCAACGCGCCCACGCCTTTTTCCGAGAGCACCTTCAGTGCGTCAAACACAATGGTATCGGGGCCCACGCTCCAGAGGGTATTAGGACGATTCTTGAAAAGTTCCGATACGGGTTTCATGGCATACCTCTTTCGACAGGGAATGATGCGACGCTGGCAGGGGGCGACTGAAGAAGATCACATGTTCGGATAGTTGGGCCCGCCGCCACCTTCGGGCACCACCCATTTGATGTTTTGCGAAGGGTCCTTTATATCGCAGGTCTTGCAGTGGACGCAATTTTGCGCGTTGATCTGCAATTTCCGGCCGCCGCCGGTCGCGTCGACAAACTCATACACGCCGGCCGGGCAATAGCGTTGTTCCGGCCCATCATACAGCGCCAGATTGATACTCACCGGGACATCCGCATTCCTGAGCGTCAAATGCGCCGGCTGGTCTTCTTCGTGGTTGGTATTGGAAATGAACACCGACGACAGGCGGTCGAAGGTCAGCACGCCATCGGGCTTGGGATATGCGATCGGCGCGACGTCCGATTTTTCCATCAGGGTTTCATGATCCGCGTGCTGGTGACGCAATGTCCACGGCGCCTTGCCGCCGAATACCACCTGGTCGATACCGACCATCAATGTGCCGGTGTAAAGGCCTTTCGACATCCACGGCTTGAAATTGCGCGCCCGGTGCAATTCCTGGTGCAGCCAACTGCGTTCAAAGCTCGCCGGAAACTCGACCAGTTCATCGCCACGCCGGCCCGCCTTCAACGCGGCCACGGCGGCATCAGCGGCGAGCATGCCGCTCTTGATGGCGGTGTGACTGCCCTTGATGCGTGAGGCATTCAGGAACCCGGCATCGTCGCCGATCAGCACGCCACCGGGAAAAGCCAGGCGCGGCAGCGATTGCAGGCCGCCGGCGGCGATGGCGCGCGCGCCGTATGACACCCGCTTGCCGCCGGCGAAAAAGGGTCGGATGGCCGGATGGGTCTTGTAGCGCTGGAACTCCTCGAACGGCGAAAGAAAGGGATTCGTATAGGCCAGTCCGACGACCAGCCCGACTGCCACCAGATTGTCCTCCAGGTGGTACATGAATGAACCGCCGTAGGTGTCGCTCTGCAACGGCCAGCCGGCGGTATGCACCACCAGGCCGGGGACATGATTCTCCGGCTTAATCTCCCATAGTTCCTTGATGCCGAGCCCATAGACTTGCGGGTCTTTTCCTTCCCTCAATTTGAATTTTTCCTGCAGTTCCTTGCCCAGATTTCCGCGGCAACCTTCGGCAAAAAATGTGTATTTGGCATGCAGTTCCATCCCCGGCTGGTGGCGAACGGTGTGTTCACCGTGCTTGCCGATGCCCATGTCGCCCGTCGCCACGCCCTTTACCGAGCCGTCTTCGTTGAAAAGCACTTCGGCGGCGGCAAAGCCGGGGTAAATTTCCACGCCCAGCGCTTCGGCCTGGGTGCCGAGCCAGCGGCAGACATTGCCGAGGCTGACGATGAAGTTGCCGTGATTCTGAAAGCAGGCCGGCAGCATCCAGGTCGGCACGCGTCGCGACGAGGATTGGCTCAGGAACAGGAAACGGTCTTCGGTGACAATCTGATTGAGGGGAGCGCCCCGTGTCTGCCAGTCGGGAATCAACTCGTTCAAGGCGATGGGGTCCATCACGGCGCCGGACAGGATATGCGCGCCAACCTCCGAGCCTTTTTCGACAATGCAGACCGACAGGGCGGCATCCTGTTGCTTGACGCGGACCGCGGCAGCCAGCCCGGCGGGGCCCGCTCCGACAATGACGACGTCATATTCCATCGATTCCCGGTCAGCCATGGCTATGTTCGTCCCGCTTGAAGTTTGCTGATTGAATATTATAGTGGTGAAGGTTCGGGGGTAATGGCAATAACATGAATGCCGATGAAACATCCGGCACGCTGCTTTCAACCGCTCACCCCAAATCCACCTGCGCGGATTGGTCGCGCAGGCGACTGTCAGCGATATGCCTTTCCACTCTTCAAGGACCGTGATGATCGATGTGAACGGCAGGGACCCTTAGCAATGGACAAAATCTGGATGGCACTGCTCGCGGTCGCCGGCGGATCGGCAATCGGCGGATGCGCGCGCTGGGGACTGGCTATATGGCTGAATCATCGCCATCCGCATTTCTACATGGGAACTTTTGCGGCCAACGCGATCGGCGGCTTTCTCGTTGGCGTTGCGGTCGCCTATTTCACGCGGCATCCCGAGCTTCCGCCGGAGTGGCGGATCGCGATCATCACGGGCTTCCTTGGCGGCTTGACGACGTTTTCATCTTACTCGGCTGAGGTGGTTGGGCTGATCGACCGCGGCGAGATCAGCTGGGCGCTATTCGTCGCGGGATCACATCTGGTCGCATCGCTTCTGCTGACGGCGGCGGGCATCTGGGCGTACCGGCAAATGGCCGGCTGATTGCGGCCGGTCACGATCGGCCTCAATGATCGTGGCGTTCCAGTCCCGCGTTCAGCAAGGTTCGCGCCTCAAAAATCACTTCCGATGCCGTCAGCCCGTGCGGCGCCATGCCATGCGCCATGCACTCGTCCGCCGCCGCGCCATGCAGATAGACCGCCAGTTTGGCCGCATCGAGTGCATCCATGCCCTGGCCGATAAATGCCGCAATCATTCCCGATAGCGCGTCGCCCATTCCACCCGACGCCATGCCGGGATTGCCGGACGTATTGATGAAGTAGCGTCCATCGGGCGCGGCGATCACGGTGCCTGCGCCCTTCAGCACTACGATTCCATTGAATTTTCTTGCCAATGCGATCGCCGAGGTGACGCGGTCGGCCTGCAGGTGCGCGACCGATACGTTCATCAAGCGCGCAGCCTCTCCCGGATGGGGTGTCAGCACAAAAGTCCACGTCTGGTGCGGCGTTTCAGGCATTTGTGGCCTGCGAGGCGCGCCGGTGCTGGACTTTGTCGAAATGGCCGCGAGCGTGGCGCCAAAACCGGGAGTCGTCGTAACCAGGTTGAGCGCGTCTGCATCGATCACCATCGGCAATTTGCAGCCCAATACTGCTGCCAGTAGTCGCGGTGCGGATTTGTCAATGCCGAGTCCCATGCCTATGGCCAGAACCGTCAGCGACTCGCCGTTGGCAAGATCATCTGCCTTTCTCACCATGATCTCCGGGTTCAACGGGTCGAAGGCCGGCAATTCCTTGGCAGCAATGCCAAGAAATACCTTGCCCGGCCCCATGTAGAGCGCCGCACGGGCTGCCAGCACGGCCGCCCCGACCATGCCGTCGGCGCCGCCGATGATGCCGACGCTTCCGTAGGTGCCCTTGTGCGAATGATGGCGTCGGGTGGAGATGAGCGGGCGAACGCTTTCCGCCGTCAGAAGTTCCCCGGAGCCCGTGACTGTTCCGGATGCGACCCCAAGCATTTCCAGATGCACACGACCGGCATGGTCCTTGCCGTCTGCCGTGAACAGGCCCGGCTTCAGGCCGAGAAATGTCAAGGTATGGTCGGCAAGGATGGTGTCGCCAAGCGCGATGCCGGTATCTGCTGCCAGCCCGCTGGGTACATCGATGGCCAATGTCACCGGACCGCCGCTCCCGTCTTCACTTGCCCGCAACGCATTGACGCGGGAAATGGTGTTGGCGAAGGCGCCCGCCGGTGCCCGGCCGAGTCCAATGCCGAACAAGCCGTCGATGATGAGAGCGAAACACTCATCCTTGGGAATATCCTTGCGAATGACGCCCTTTGCCCTTACGAATGCGGCATGCGCATTGCGGGCCGCGGCTTCGGCAAATTCATGCTCGCCCAATGCAATGACCGTCACACGATGCCCGGCTTTCTTCAGCGCGGCGGCGGCCACCCACGCGTCGCCCCCGTTATTTCCGGGACCGGCCAGGACGAGGATTGCTGCCGCTTTCCGCTTCCCTTTCATTCCCGTTAGCAAAGTCAGCGCAAACCCTGCGATGGCAGCGCCGGCACGCTGCATCAGGGAGACTTTCGGATGCCGGGCATGGTGGGCAGCCTCGATGGCACGGATTTCGCTGGCCGTGTAGAGGAAATGGCGGCAATTGCGGCCATCGTCGATCGCGTGTGGCAGCAAGCGCGTCACGGCGTCAACACCGTGTCCTTGGCAACCACCGCCGTATTGGGATAATCCAGGCTGTAGTGAAGGCCGCGACTTTCCTTGCGTTCAGCTGCGCAACGCACGATCAACTCTGCTGTTTGCACCAGGTTCCGCAGCTCGATCAGGTCATTGGAGATACGAAAATTGGCGTAGTACTCGTGAATTTCACCCTTGAGGAGATCAATGCGGTGAAGCGCTCGCTCGAGGCGCTTGTCAGTACGCACAATGCCTACGTAGTCCCACATGAATCGCCGCAATTCGTCCCAGTTGTGGGAAATGATGACTTCCTCGTCGGCATTGGTGACGCGGCTCTCGTCCCAATCCGGCAAGATGGGTGTGTCATGCGCCAATTGCGAGTGCATGTCTTTCTCGACGGCCTCGGAAAATACCAGGCACTCAAGCAGTGAATTGCTGGCCAGGCGGTTGGCCCCGTGCAATCCTGTGCAACTGACTTCGCCGATCGCGTACAAGCCGTCGACATCGGTGCGGCCATCCAGATCGACCACCAGCCCGCCGCAGGTGTAATGCGCCGCCGGCACGACGGGAATCGGATCGGTGGTAATGTCAATGCCGAGCGACAGGCATTTCTCATGAATATTCGGAAAATGCGCTTTCAGGAAATCGGCGGGCTGGTGGGTGATATCCAGGTGGACGAAATCAAGGCCGCGCTTTTTCATCTCAAAATCGATGGCGCGGGCGACGATGTCGCGCGGCGCCAGTTCGGCACGCGGGTCATGCTGGAGCATGAAGCGTTCACCCGTTGCCGGTATTTTAAGGTGCCCGCCTTCGCCGCGCACCGCCTCGGTAATCAGGTATGACTTTGCCGCCGGGTGATACAGGCAAGTGGGGTGAAACTGAATGAATTCCATGTTTGCCACCCGGCAGCCGGCGCGCCATCCCATGGCAAGCCCATCCCCGGTCGCCACGTCAGGGTTGGATGTGTAGAGATAAACCTTGCCGGTGCCGCCGGTCGCGAGAACCGTGAATTGGGCACCCAGCGTCGATACCTTGCCGGTCAGATTATTGAGCACATAGGCGCCGTGACAACGATTCGGTCCTGCCGGCCGGGGTGATTTACGATCAAGTTTGCTTGCGGTAACGAGATCGACCGCTATGTGATGCTCCAGCACTTCGATGTTGGGATGCGACTTTAACTGCTGTACCAGCGTTTTCTGAACGGCGCGGCCAGTCGCGTCGGCGGCGTGGACGATGCGGCGGTGAGAGTGTCCGCCTTCGCGCGTCAGGTGCAAAGCCGCCTGATTTTCGTCGTCGCGGGTAAAGGGCACTCCCTGTTTGACCAGCCATTCAACCGCTTGACGGCCATTTTCCACGACGAATCGCACTGTTTCGTCCTTGCAAAGGCCGGCGCCTGCCACATGAGTATCGCGAATGTGGTGCTCGGCAGTGTCATCGTCGCCCAGCACGGCGGCAATGCCTCCTTGCGCCCAGGCGCTGGCGGCGTCCAGCAGTTCAGTCTTGGTCAGCAGCGCCACCTTTTTGGTGGCCGCCAGGCGTAATGCCAGCGACATACCGGCCAATCCACTGCCGATAATCAATACATCGAAGTGTTTCATGGCCGAGTCTGCGCGGCGAACGCCCGCCGGTCGGCAAATGAACTAATTGGCTCACATCCGGTCTGTATGGGGGAGCGACTGAAGTCAGGCAAGTGTCTGTTGCAAAAGAAGTTCATCGGCAAATTGGCATTGGAAATCGACTTGGGAGAAGGGTAATGGCAGAGGCAATTGGCGAGTTGGCGTTTATAATACCCGACGTGACCGGACTCAACGGCAAGGCATCAGCCCGAGCCACGGTTTCGTCGCGCGAACGCGCGGCGGGTTCGAATGGGCGGGCGACGACAAATGCCTCAACCGGGCACGTCGACGGTCCGGTCGATCAGGGAAGGGTGTTGATGAGTGATCGCGAAGTCGATCAACAATTGGTGATACGTGCTCAAGCCGGCGACAAACGCGCCTTCGAATTGCTCGTCATCAAATATCAACGCAAGGTGGAACGCCTGCTGTCACGACTCATTCGCGACCAGGCCGAGATCGAGGACGTCACCCAGGAAGCGTTTATCAAGGCCTATCGCGCATTGGCCAATTTTCGCGGCGACAGTGCGTTCTACACGTGGCTTTATCGAATCGCCGTGAATACGGCAAAGAACTATTTGATGAGCCAGGGGCGCCGGGCACCTACCTCGACCGGTTATGACGCGGAAGAAGCGGAAGGCTTTGAGGATGCCACGGGCCTGCGCGATATTGCGACACCCGAGGCACAATTGATGTCCAAGCAGATCGCGCAGATCGTCAACCAGACAATTGACAAGTTGCCCGAAGAGCTGAAAACGGCGATCATGCTACGCGAAATAGACGGTCTCTCATACGAAGAGATCGCGCAAATCATGGAGTGCCCGATCGGCACGGTACGTTCAAGGATCTTTCGTGCCCGTGAAGCGGTGGCGGAACAGTTGCGACCGCAGATGGGTACCTCGAAGGACCACAGGTGGTAGTCTATTCGCTGGATCGAAGGATTTGAATATGAACGAAAAATTGTCCGCATTGATGGATGGCGAACTGGCCCGCGATGATGCGCAGAGAGTCATCAAGACACTTGGCGCCGATGCTACCCAGCGCGAGAGCTGGGATGCGTATCATTTGATCGGCGCCTGCCTGCGGGGCGATGCGACCGTGAGTGCTGCGGGAAAGGTGGCAACGAAAAACGCGTGCACCGATGCGATTTTCACGAGGCTGGCCGCGGAACCGACCATTCTGGCGCCGACCGCCATCAGGAAGCCACTGCTGGTTGAAGGCAGGACCAGGATGGCGCTGGCCATGGCCGCATCGGTGGTCACCATTTCCGCCGTTGGCGTTATCGCCATGAAACAACAGCAAGGGGCAACGGTCGCACCGGTGACATTGGTCCAGCAAACGGCGCCGCAGCCGGTGGCGGACGGCGCACAGCAACGTGCACAAGCCGATTTAAGGGTAAATGATTACCTTGTGGTGCATCGTCAGTTTGCCAATCCGAGTGCTTTCCAGGCGGCCACGTTGAACCAGTCGCGCGACACGTCGGAAACGGGACGGCGCTCGTTAGGGCGATGAGGGTTGGCAGGAATTTCGTTGATGATGTCCCGACTTTGACTCCTTCAGGACACGATTTGAAGCTTATGCATTGGCTTGGCGTCCGTTCACCGGTCCTGCGAATGAATGTTTTGGCCGTCGGCGCCGCAGTGATTGGCATGGTGGGCATTGCCGCGCACGCTCAACTCATGCCGCAACCTTCGCCGATGCCGCCGGTACCGCTGCAAAGTGAACTTGCATTGGACTGGCTCGACCGTATCTCCCGCTCCGCCAGGGAGCTTCCCTATAGCGGCGTATTTGTCCATCAAACCGCAGAAGGGGCGAGTACGTCGCGCATTACGCACCTGGTGGACAGGCAAGGCGTCGTACATGAAAAACTCGAATTGATGGATGGGCCGCCTACCGAGATCATTCGCCGCGATGAGGAATTGACCTGTTACCGGCCGGATTCCCGCACGATGAGCATAGACCGGCGCGCCACGGGAAGATTCTTCCCGTCGCTGATTTCCGGCAATGCCAGAACCATTGCCGACTACTATCGCGTCAAGCTGGGCAACGTGGAACGCATTGCAGGATTCGATTGTCAATGGGTAATCCTGGAACCACGGGACGCAATGCGCTATATGCAGAAACTGTGCGCCGAAATCGGCTCCGGCCTGTTACTCCGGGCAAAACTGTTCAACGACCGCAAGCAAATGGTCGAACAGTTCATGTTTACGCAACTTGATCTTTCCCGCAGCATTACCCGGCAGAATTTGAAATCCCGCTACGAACAGTCGCAGGGCTGGCAAAAGCAGTATGCCGTGAAATCCGCGAAAGACACCGACACCGGCTGGCTTGCGGGAAACCTTCCAGCCGGATTCAGGAAGATCATGGAAATGACGCGCAACCTGACCGGACGGCCTGAACCCGTATCGCACCTGGTGTTTTCCGATGGCGTGCTTAGTGTTTCGGTATTTGTTGAATCCGTGCAAACCGCCCCCAACTCTTTCACAGCCATGTTGGCGGAGGATGGGCCAACCTCCTTCGCCATGCGGACCGTCGCCAATCATCAGGTAACCGTGATGGGTGAGGTGCCGCTGGCAGCCGTGCAGACGATTGCCGACGGAGTGGCACGCCGCGTCCGCTAGTCGTGAGCAATGAAGCAGGCATGCCCGTATTCAAGCACGTACTTTTGTCATTGCCGCATTGCCGCCGGCGTTGCCCAAACCGCCCGGCGGGTCTTTTTTGTAAATGGCGAGTAGCCGGCGCAGCATCGGATTGCCCTGTTTGGTGATGCGCAGTTGCGGATCGCGCTGCCCCG
>JANNGY010000439.1:0-4273 GCA_031404095.1 Betaproteobacteria bacterium
TCCCCCTTTTTCAAAGGGGGAAGTGCCCGGCAATGGGCATCGCCAAGGCCGGCACTACGTATCTCAACAACCCCTAGTTTATTTTGAAACGGAAAAAGTAAGGAATATTGTTCGGCGAAAACACGGCGTCCACGTTCTTGCGCATCGCCCACGGCACCAGCGCCTGGTGCAACGGCAGGATCGCGACATCGCTGTTGCTGAGCAGCAGGGCCTCGCGAATCATCGCATCGCGCTTTTTCATGTCGCCCTCCACCTTGATCTTGTTGATCAGCGCATCCATCTTCGGATTTGAGTAGCGACCGTAATTGGAATCGCCGAAACCGGTATTTTCGCCGGTGCTGGTATGCAGCAGCAATTGCAGCGTGTACAGCGCATCGAAGGTGGCGTTGCCCCACGACAGGATATACATGCTGGTGTCGAATTTCTGAATTTTCGGGAAATAGGTCGCCTGCGGCACGATGTTTGGCGTGGCACGGATGCCGATTTGCGAAAGCATCGGCGGGATTGCCTGGCAGATATCCGCCGCCGGCTGGATATTGCCGCAATCAAGCGTGATGCCGAAGCCGTTCGGATAGCCGGCATCGGCCAGCAGCGATTTCGCCTTGTCCTTGTCGAACACGTAGCGTTTTTCGGCGTCTTTGCTGTAGCCCTGCACGCCCGGGCCGATCATCGAGCCGGTCGGCACCGACAGGCCGCGCATCACTTTTTCCTTGATGGCCTCGATGTCGATGGCGTAAGCGATCGCCTGGCGCACGCGCACATCCTTGAGCGGGTTCTTGCCTTTCACGTCGCTGTAAAGCAGCTCGCTGCGATGAGTGTCGAACGCGATGTATTGCACGCGCGCTTCCGTGCCTTCGACCACTTTTACATTTGGGTTGGCCTTCAGGCGGGCGATGTCCTGCGGCGGCGGGTCGAGCACGAAATCGACCTCGCCCGACAGCAACGCCGCCGCGCGGGTGGCGTTGGATTTCACCGGCAGCAGGTCGATTTGGGTGAGATTGCCTTTTTCCGGGCTGTTCTTGTTCCACCAATCAGGGTTCGCCACCAGCGTGGTCTTGACGTCCGGCTGGCGCAGCGTGACTTTGAAGGGGCCGGTGCCGTTGGTGTTGCGCGCGGCATAGGTATCTTCGCGATCCTTGTAATTTTGCGGTGTCTCCGCCTTGTTCTTGACTGTCCATTCCTTCGACATGATGCGGAACTGGAACAGGTGATTCAGTAAGACCGGGTTGGGGTCTTTCATCAGCAGGTCGACAGTCAGGTTATCGACCTTTTTCGCACCGGTGACGCCCTGCAGCGAGGATTTAAGTTGTGAAAGCGGATGCAGGCCGCGTTCGACCGAAAACACCACGTCATCGGCGTTGAGGATCTGTCCGTCGTGGAACTTGACGTTGGCGCGCAGCTTGAATCGCCAGGTTTTTGGATCGGGCTGGCTCCAGGACACGGCCAGCGCCGGCACCAGCTTGAAATTCTTGTCGCGGCCGACCAGGCCTTCATAGACCTGGGCGAGTACGCGGGTGGTCGGCTGGAGGTTGGCCGAATGCGGGTCCAGCGTTTGCGGGTCATCCTGGCTGGCGTAGCGCAGGGTCTGGGCGCCGGCCGATACCGAAAACAACGTAAAGGAGAGCGAGATGGCCAGTGCGCGGAAGTTGAATAACGGCGCGAATGGGATCAGGGCGGCAGAGTTCATGGTGGGTCACCGGTTTTTCAGGGCGGCTCACACGGCAATTTGTGGTCGCCAGCGGGCAGGAAAAGCAGAATTGCGGGTCAGGTCACAATATTGTTCGCTTAATCACCGTTCGCCCTGAGGTATCGAAGGGCCTTTTTTGGGCGAGGCCCTTCGATACCTCAGGGCGAACGGTGAAAAATTGATAAAGCGAACTGTATTGGGTCAGGTCAGGCATAAACAAACTGCCCATCGAGTCGCCTCGACAGGCAGCCGCGCATTATAACTTTTTTACAATTTTGAGTCAGCGACCGCTTGTCGGCTGAATCTGCCGCCGGGCGTCCGGTTGATACGCGTTACTTGACGACCACCCATTTGGCAAGCATGCGATTGTCAGGGCGGTGAACCACCGTGACGTTGCTGCGCATCGCCCATGGGATCACCTGGTGATGCAGGGGGATATGGCCGACATCGGCCTGGTCGATCAGCAGCGCCTCGCGGGTCAGTTCGGCACGTTTCTTCACGTCGATTTCAGTTTTCAGCTGGTCGATGATTGCATCCAGTTTGGCGTTCGAGTAACCGGAAAAATTCCAGTTGCCGTCGCCGCCGGCGCCCTTGGTGCGCATGATCGATTGCAGGGTATAGAGCGAATCAAAGGTCGGCACGCCCCAGCCCAGCAGGTACATGCTGGTGTCGTTGTTCTGAAGCTTGGGGAAATAGGTGACGCGCGGCATCGAATTCAGCTTGATGCGGATGTCGATTTTCGCCAGCATGGCGGCGATGGCGGTGCAGATCTTCTCGTCGTTGATGTAGCGATTGTTGGAGCAATCCAGCGTGACCTCGAAGCCGGTCGGATAGCCGGCCTCGGCCATCAGTTTCTTCGCCTTCGGGATATCGAGCGGCCAGCGTTTCTCGACGTCCTTGGTGTAGCCGCGCACCTGCGGCGCGATCATCGACATGCTGGTCGTGGCCGAGCCGCGCATGACGCTGGTGCGGATGGCATCGGCGTCGATGCTGTGCGCCATGGCTTGGCGGACGCGAATGTCCTTGAACGGGTTCTTGCCCTTCACGCTTGAATACAGCAGTTCGCTGCGGCCCTGGTCGAAATTGAGAAAGATGGTGCGGTTCTCGTTGCCCTCGACAATCCTGAGCGCCTTGTTTTCTTTCAGCTTGCCCACGTCCTGCGGCGGCGGATCGAGCACGAAATCGATTTCGCCCGTGATCAATGCCGAGATGCGCGTCGCGTCCTGCTTGATTGGCGTGTAAACCACTTCATTTACCTCGCCTTCACGCTTGCCCCACCAGTTGGAGTTGGCCACCACCACCGTCTTGACATCGGGCTCGCGCGCCCGCAGCACAAACGGACCGGTGCCGTTGGCATTGCGCGCGGTGAAGGTCTCTTCCTTGTTCTTGAAGTCCTGCGGGCGCTGCGCGTTGTGCTTGAGGGCCCACTCCTTGTTCATCATGCGTACTTCGGTGAGCTGGTCGAGCAGCGTCGGATTGGGGCCCTTGGTGATGATCTCCACCGTCAGGTTGTCGATTTTCTTCGCCTCGACGATGCCTTGCATGTAGGCGGAAAAATCGGAGGTCTTTTCCAGCGCGCGCGTGATCGAGAACACCACGTCGTCGGCGCTGAACGGCGCGCCATTGTGGAACGTGACCTTGTCGCGCAGTTTCAGGCGCAGGGTGGTCGGGTTGACCTGCGTCCACGACAGTGCCAGGCACGGCTCCAGCGCCATGGTTTTGCCGCGCGTCACCAGAGGCTCATAGACGTGATCGGACATCGAGTTGTTCAGCCCCTCGTTCTGCGAGTGCGGGTCCATCGTCAGCACATCGCCCTGGCTGGCCCAGCGGAAAGTCTTGGCCTCGGCGCTGGCCGCAAGCAGGGCGAGGCTGGTGATGCCGGCATACATGAGGGCGCGGGACGTGGCGGTGAGGCGTGGAGAAGTCTTCATGGTTCGCTCCTGGATGGGATGAGGTGAGAAAGCCGGTGAGGAAATTGAGAGGGGAGTGTGACGAAAGTGCCGGTTGGCGTCAACGCGGGGGAAAGGTGCGAGTGCGTCCGGCCATGGGCTTCAAATCGTCGCCGCCAGCGGTGCCACCTTTCCGGCGGGCTTGCTGCGCACTTCCTGCTGGCGGCCTAGATAAAAACCCGCGCCGATCAGCACCAGGCACAACGGGATCCCGGCAAACGCCATCTGCGCGGTGCTCATGCCGAGGCCGCGCAGGCCGGCATGGCTCCAGGTCGAGACCACGTCGCTGCCGCGCGAGACCACGGTGTCGATCACGTTCTTGGCCTTGAATCGCTCCTGGCGGGTGACGACGGTGAAGAGGATTTCGCGCGCCGGCTTGCCGATGGCGAATTCGCAGGCGCGGCGGATCACGGTGGAAATCGAAATCACCGCCAGCGTCGGCACGAGGCCGGTGATGCCGAGCGTGAACACGCCGAGGACGGGAAGCAAAACCAGGCAAAAAATCAGGCCCATGCGGCGCAACAAGGCAGCAGTGATGAAAAGTTGGCCGAGCAGGGTGATGGTATTGACGCCGAGGTCGAGCTGGGCGAACAGTTGCGTGCGCTCGGCCGGCGACGTGAGCGACTCCGACACCACC
>JANNGY010000440.1:0-2356 GCA_031404095.1 Betaproteobacteria bacterium
CGCCGCTCCGCGCGTTTTCGTGATTTCATCGAGGCCTGCGCCTGCGATCACCACGGCCGGCTCGGCTTTTCCGACGTGCCTTATCCGCCGCGGGCATTCCTGCTGGCGGTGCTGGCACAATTGCAAATGCTCAATTTTGGCGAGATTGCCCAATCGGGCTCAGACGACGTCGCCGGCGCCATTCAGCGCGCCAAATCCGAACGAATCGAACGATTTCTCAATGAAAGGAACACAGCATGACCAATGCGATCCGTATTCACGAGCACGGCGCCCCGGAGGTAATGAAATGGGAGTCCGTGGAAATCGGTGCGCCCGCCGCCGTGGAGGCGCGTATCCGCCACACCGCTGTCGGCCTGAACTACATTGACACTTACCATCGTTCCGGCCTGTACAAGATTCCGCTACCGTGCGTGCTGGGGCGCGAAGGCGCCGGCGTGGTCGAAGCGGTCGGCTCGGCCGTTACCGGGCTCAAGGTGGGTGATCGGGTTGCCTATGGCGCGGCGCCAATCGGCTCGTATTGCGAATCGCGGCTGATCCCCGCGGACCGCCTGGTGAACATTCCCGCCAACGTGTCCGACCAGCAGGCCGCCTCGATCATGCTCAAGGGCATGACGGCACAGTACCTGCTGCGGCGCACCTATGCGGTCAAGGCCGGCGATACCGTCCTGGTCCAGGCGGCCGCCGGCGGGGTCGGCCTGATGCTTTGCCAGTGGGCGAAGCACCTGGGCGCGACGGTCATCGGTACCGTCGGCAGCGATGAAAAAGGCGAGCTGGCAAAGGCGCACGGCTGCGATCACGTCATCAATTATTCCCGCGAGGATTTTGCCCTGCGGGTGGCGGAGATCACCGGCGGCAAGAAGTGCGCAGCGGTGTATGACGGCGTCGGCAAGGACACTTTCCTGAAATCGCTAGATTGCCTGCGGCCGCGTGGGACCATGGCCTCGTTCGGCAATGCCTCGGGCAAGGTCGAGCCGTTTGACCTGGGCATACTCGCCGCCAAGGGCTCGCTGTACGTCACGCGGCCGACCCTGGATACCCATGTGGCCACACGCGAAGACCTGGTGGCAACAGCGAATGAATTGTTCGATGTGGTCGGCCGCGGCATCGTGAAGGTGGAAATCAACCAGACCTATGCGCTGAAGGATGCCGTGCAGGCGCATCGCGACCTGGAAGCGCGCAAGACGACCGGATCGACGATATTGTTGCCGTAGGGATCGTTGAAATTTGAAATATTCATTTTTGGCGCGCTGACAGTCAGGCACTTCTCCCTTTGAAATAGAGCCTGTCATGAGCTCGCCTAAGGAGAGACTGAGAGGGATTTGCGACATTTGCGTGGCGGGACACACCGAAAATCCCCCTCAATCCCCCTTCATCGAAGGGGGAAGTAGTTGGCGATGATCGAAACCAGTCGAATTTCAACAAACCCGTAGTCAAGCGAATGTCTTTCCGGCGGACCACGCGCCCTTGTTGCGGCGCGTGGCCCCGCTGGGGGCCGTCTGCTGTCGGCCCGCGGAAGCCGGCTGTTTCATCGGCGCTGCCGACCGCCACCCGCATCCCACAATCGGGGGATATCGGTTCCGTCGGCCACAGCGCGTAATATGCCTTTCGCGTCAGGCAGTTCCAATCCTCAGGGCAAGGCAATGATGGCAACTCCGGCAGGCGTGGCATGGCGCGCGTATTGATCGTCGAGGACGACGCGGCATTTCGCGCCCGTTATGCCGACATGCTGGCGCGCGACCCGGCATTCGAAGTCGTTGCCAGCGTCGGCACGGCCGGTGAAGGACTGGCGATGCTTGACCTGCGCAAGCCCGATGTGCTGCTGGTCGATCTCGGCCTGCCGGACATCAGCGGCATCGAGGTTATCCGCCATGCGAACCAGACTCTGCCCAAGTGCGAATGCATGGTGGTCACCGTGTTTGGCGACGAGGAGCATGTGCTGGCGTCGATCGAGGCCGGCGCCGCCGGCTACCTGCTAAAGGATGCGTCCCCCGACAATTTCCTCGCCGGCATACGCGAATTGATCAATGGCGGATCACCGATCAGCCCGATCATCGCGCGCCGCCTGCTGAAGCGCTTCCAGTCGGTAAGCGGTGCCGGGATGGCGGAAAATGCGGTGGAAAATGCGGCGGAAAATACGGCGGACAGGGCCGGCGATGTCGCGCTGTCGCAACGCGAGAAGGAAATCCTGCTGTTGGCCTCGAAGGGATTCAACTACCCGGAAATGGGTAAACTCATGGGCATCTCGCCTCATACCGTCACCAGTCATGTCAAGAAAATCTATCGCAAGCTGGCGGTGCATTCACGCGGCGAAGCGGTATTCGAAGCCAATCGCATGGGGCTCATCCGCACACTTTGA
>JANNGY010000441.1:0-5247 GCA_031404095.1 Betaproteobacteria bacterium
GTCTGCACCACCGAGTGCTTGTCGCCATTGGGCAACGTGGTCGATGCGGGACCACGCCAGACGCCATCCATGAACGCCAGCTTCGCCATCGCCTCGCGCTGTGCCGCCATCATTGCAGCGGGATCGGGGCGCCCCAGCGCCTGAACCGCATGCGGCGTCACCGCGAAACATAGCATTGCTCCCACCAAAACCAAAACCGCATGACCTAACTTCATCGTGTTTCCTCAAATGATTGATTGATGCATCAAAGTCTAACACTGGCGCGGTCCGTGGCGGCCTTTCGGCCTGCAAGGCCCGCCAGTGTTGGAGTTTTCCTTCTGGCCAACAGTTAGTGACCCGGCCAATAAATGGTGTGCAGTATCAAGTAATGTTGTCATCCTGAGAGAAGCGAAGGATCTCGTCGCAACCAGATCCTTCGCTTCGCTCAGGATGACATCGGCTTTCTTTGAACTGGATACCGGAAAAGTTAGCGCAAATGCGCCGTCGCGGGGAAGGGAGTCATTGAGGTGCTGCGTTCGCACTATTTAATGGCCGGATCAATATTAACGCCTGTCATACCGGCGAACAGCCACAAGGGTTGCGCCGGGCCGGTAGCCAATTTTTTGGATGTTCCCTTCTCAATATTTGAGGCGCACCAGCGCCGGCGCACCCTTGTCTTTCGGCACCAGCACAAACAGATTGTCGAATTCCGCCTCGTCGATCTTCACTTCACCGCCATAGCCGAGACCGCGCAAAATGGCCGGCACGGTATTGCTGTGGCCGACCACCAGCACGATGCCATCCGCGCCATGCGAAGCAATCTTGTCGAGCAGCCCCGCCGTATCGTTTGCCGAAACAATCACCGGCGAAATTGCCAGCGCCCGCGCGAGCGGCGCGGCATGCTGCCGGGTGCGTTGAAACTGGGTCGTGTAGATGGCGTTCACGCCCGACGCCGACAGCATCGCAGCCAGCCGCGCGGCTCTCGCCTCGCCGGCGGGGGACAGTGACGGGTCCTTGCCGTCATCGAGTTTCTGGCCATGACGCACGAGGTAAACCATTTGCTGTGCATCGACGGCAGCGGGTGCGATCATGGTCAGCAGGATTGCCAGGCAAATCCATTGAAGTCGATTCACTTCGCCTCCCCTTGTACTGGCTGCTTGCGCCACACACTCGCCAGCCACGGCTGCTGTTCCCGCGGCAGGCCTGCGGGGCGATAATAGACCTCCAGCTCGCGGAATCCCGCGTCGGTCATGACTGCGCGCCACGAGTCAATGTCGAGATACGCGCCATAGCGCCCGCCTTGCCAGCCCTCTTCATTACCGCCGCGCGGGTTGGAACTGAACAGCACGCCGCCCGGCTTCAGCGTCGCATGCAAGGCGCGCAGGACGCGCGGCATTTCCTGGCGCGGCACATGGAACAGCGATGCGTTGGCATAGACACCATCGAAACGGCCGGCGGGCAAATCGAGATTCAGGAAATCCTGCTGCCATACCTCGCAGCCGCTGTGCTCGCGCGCCATCTCGACAAAACGCGCCGCGCCTTCCAAGCCGATCGTCACATGACCGAGAGCGGCGAAGACCTTCAGGTCGCGGCCCGGACCGCAGCCGAAATCGAGCAGCTTGAACGGTGGAGCGCCGTCGATGTGCTTTAACAGTGCATCGATGTTCTGGCGGACATCGTGCCCGCGCGTACCTTCCCAGAATGCACCGGCGCGCTGGTTGTAGTGGTCCAGGGTTCGCGCGGCAATGTCCTGCAAATCTCCAGCGGTCAGCTTCATTGTCGTGCCGCAAAGCGGGTTTTCAGATTGAGAAATTGTTTTTCAAACAGGTGCCAGGAGACAAAGGCCATCGCAAACGTCACGACGGAAACCACCACCACGTAGATCGCGCTCAACAAAACGGATTGCTTCACATCAGGTATCAGCGCGATGACCAGTGGCTTGCCCACATAGTCGTGGAGCGGCTTGTGGAACACGTAAATGGCGTAGGAGTATTTTCCCATGGCGCGCAACGGCCGCCAGCGCAAGGCGGCGGACCATCCGGTGCTGCGTGTGGCATCGGCGCCGGCCGCCGCGACCAGCAGCAGCACAAACATGAGCGAGACAATGGTATAGCCGATGGTCTCACCGACCAGCGTGCCTTTCCAGAAGCCGCGCGTTATCACCAGCCCGGCCATGGTCATCAGGAAGCTCCAGAACAGGAAGCGATCATGCATGGCCGGAATCCGGTCTTTCCACGATGGCATCCGCAACGCCGCCGCCGCCGCGCCACCCATCGCCAGCGCATCCATGCGGCAAAACGAGTTCTCGTAAATGGCCGTATCCGAGGTCCCGCTCCAGGCAAGGACGCAACGCAGTACCAGGCTGACCACCGAAATGCCCACGCAGAAGCGGAAACACTGCTCGGGCGTGCGCGAACGGATCAGCAGCGGCCAGACGAGGTAAAACTGCTCTTCGACCGCCAGTGACCAGAAGTGGGGGAAAGCCTTGCTGCCTTCGCCGAAAATGGCGGCCCAGTTGGAGAGATAGGTCCATAACCAGATCTGGTTTGGCCGGTCATGGGCGATCTTTGCCGGCACCATGCCGATTGCGGGCAGGACAATGAAGGCGATGGCCAGCACCGCGAAATACAAGGGGAAAATCCGCAGCGTGCGCCGCGCATAGAAACCGGAATAATAATTCGTCGCGCGCTGCGTATCGATCAGGATGCCGGTGATGAGGAACCCGCTCAGGACAAAAAACATCTGCACGCCCGTCCAGCCGAGGTAACTGATGCGGGTGAATACCAGCGAGACCACCCCGGGCTGCGGTTCCAGCAAGTTCAGCATGTGTACCAGTACCAGCAGGATCGCCAGCCCTCGCAGCCCGTCGAGCGCCGGGAAATGGTTTGGCAACGCCGCGGCAGGGATGGGCTTCGAACTGTCTTCAGTTGCCATTGAAGTCACGTGCGCTTTCAGCACTATTGAAGATACCGCGCGAGGCCCGCCCCACGCCAGCCAACCCGCCACCCGCCGTCCGGTCACACCGGCGCATTGGCATCCGCTTCATTGATTGCCAGGTTCATGGCCTGGGAAATCACCGCGCCGGCGGGCTTGCCGGCGAAGCGGCCGGCGCCACTCAATTGCGCCAGGCACTCTCCCTGCTCCACTCCCACGCCAAACGCCGGCAAGGCATGGTCGCGGGCATAGGCGCGCAGTGTTTCGGCGAGGCGCTGGCCCGCCTGCAGGCCGTCGGCGGTTCCCGGGTAAAACGACAGGTACGAGCCCGGATGGATGAATTCGAATCCAATCGGATGTGCGGCCATGACAAGGCCGCGAAGTGCGAACGCATGTTCGGGCCCAAGCCCCTCGCGGGCCGTCGCATAAACGACGGTCAATTGCAGCCACGGCGAGTCGTAGCCCTTTTTCCTGCTGCCAAACAATCCGAACAAAGCCATTTGCGAGTTATCCCATGATGCGCAAAGCGCGATACCTCTGTGACCGGGTGAACGCGCGATCGCTTGAAAAAAATCACCGCGGACGGGCGGTATCGTCAGGATTGTAGTGGATATCACCAGGCTGCCGGCGCCGCCGCCAACGTCGGGCCATAATTGCGCTGAAGCCCTGACGCAAATCAAATCAATTGCAGGAAAACGGGCGGAAACTGGCCCATCATCTGAAATTGTGTCCACCATTCACCGCCCCGGGAGGTAGCCCGTGTTTGAATCCGCCGAGATCGGCCACAAACTTAAAAAATCCGAGTTCGACAAAGAGGAGCCGACGCTTCGCCGCCAACTGCTGGATGCCCAGTACCGTTTGCTGGAAAAGAACAAATTTCCCGTGATCATCCTGGTCAATGGCGTCGATGGGGCGGGTAAAGGCGAGACGGTCAACCTGTTCAACGAGTGGATGGACCCGCGGCATATTCATACGCATGCGTTCGGCGCTTCAACCGATGCCGAGCGCGCGCGCCCGGAGATGTGGCGCTTCTGGACGTCACTGCCGCCGAAGGGTCGCATCGGTATCCTATTCGGCTCGTGGTACACCGATCCGATCCTGCAGCGGGTCATGGAAAGCGAGGGCGGCGCGGAATTCCAGCAGCGGCTGGCGCGAATTCGCGATCACGAGCGCATGCTGGTGGCGGAAGGCGCCCTGATCGTGAAGCTGTGGTTTCACCTTTCCCGGGACGCGCAGAAAGAACGTCTCAAGGCGCTCTCGGAGAAGAAAAAGACTGCCTGGCGCGTGACCAAGGATGACTGGAAACACTTCAAGCATTACGGCGAATTCGTCAGCGTGTGCGAACTGGCACTGCGCGAAACCTCCACTGGCGAGGCGCCGTGGAACATCATCGAGGGAAGCAATCACGAATATCGGTCATTGACCGCCGGCCGTCTGCTGCTGGATGCGCTGCAACGCCGGCTTAAAGGACCGGCGCAAGCCGTGGTCGCGCCCGAACCACTGCCGCAGCCGAGCATCGACAAACTCGATGTGCTCAATACCGCGGACTATTCGCGCAAGCTCGATCGCGACAGCTACCAGAAGCAAATCGACAAGCTGCAGGGCGAACTGAATCTCCTCACCCGTCACAAGAAGATGCGCGACCGTTCCGTCGTCATGGTGTTCGAAGGCATGGATGCCGCCGGCAAGGGCAGCACCATCCGCCGCATCACGCGGGCGATGGACGCGCGCTTCTATCATGTCGTGCCGATCGCCGCCCCCAGCGATGAGGAGCGCGCGCAGCCTTATCTTTGGCGCTTCTGGCGGCACGCCCCGCCGCATGGCCATGCGGTCATCTTTGATCGCTCCTGGTACGGCCGGGTACTGGTCGAGCGGGTCGAAAAATTCTGCCGCGAGGAAGACTGGCAGCGCGCCTATCACGAGATCAACGAATTCGAGGAGCAACTGGCGGACGGCGGCGCCATCGTCGCTAAATTCTGGCTGGCCATCAGCCCGGCCGAGCAGCTCAGGCGCTTCAAGGAGCGCGCCAAAACACCGCACAAGCAGTTCAAGATCACCGATGAAGACTGGCGCAACCGCAAAAAGTGGCCGGATTACGAGCGCGCGGTCGCCGATATGATCGATCGCACCTCGACGGACATCGCGCAATGGCATGTCATCGCCTCCAACGACAAGCCGTGGGCGCGGGTGGAGACGCTGAAACGGCTGGTAGAGAACATCGAGAGGCAGCTTTAGCGGCGGGCAGGACCAGCGACATAAGTTGGGCGCTTCGACGAACCGAGATTCAGCAAACGTCAGGTTCGACACCAATGTCATTCATTTCGCAACACTTCC
>JANNGY010000442.1:0-7250 GCA_031404095.1 Betaproteobacteria bacterium
TTGATAACTGCGAGCGACGCGTGCCGGAATTGAACAGGGTCGGCGTCGAGGACATGAAATCGAAGGTCGAGAGCACGTTGTAGAACTCGATGGCGCGCGCTTCGCGTTCGACTTCGTTCAGCGCCAAGCCCATGGCGACACGCATGTAAAACGCCTGCGGCAATTCAATGCGCGCTTCGTCGATGTGAATGAAATAACGGTCGTACAGCGTTTGCAGGCCAAGGTAGGTGAACTGGTTGTCGCGCTCGGCGTTCAGGGCGTGGCCGAGTTTTTTCAGGTCGTATTGCGCCATCTTCTCGTCGAGCAGCTCGGCCTCGATGCCGCGCTTGATATAGCCGGGAAAATATTCGGCATAACGTGTGGCCATGTCGGCGGGCATCACTTCCTCGCCGAGGATTTCCTTCCGGATCGAATGCATCAAGAGGCGCGAGGAGACCTTGGTGTAGGCGGGATCCTTTTCGATCAGCGCGCGTGCGGCCATGGTGGCGGCCTTGAACACTTCTTCCTGCGGCACGCCGTCGTACAGGTCGCGCAGCGTAGCCTCGAGGATCTGCTTCGGGTTGACGTATTCGCCCAGCCCGTCGCATGCGGCTTCGATCAGCGTGGACAGCGCCAGCACATCCAGCGGACGATGGCCGCCATTGATGGTGACATTGATGCCGGCGACTTCACCGGCAACCGCGTCGGAGACCTTGGCGGCGCGCTCGGCCGCGCGTTCCGCGGTGCGTTTCTCGCGATAGAGCACGTAGTGGCGCGCGACTTCATGGGCGCCGCTGCGCATAAGTGCCAATTCCACCTGGTCCTGCACTTCTTCAATGTGAAACGTGCCGCCGGAAGGCTTATGGCGCAGCAGTGCACTCACCACGGCCGCGGTCAGTTGCTGCACCATGTCGCGCATGCGCGCACTGGCGGCCTCCTGGCCACCATTGACGGCGATAAACGCCTTCGTCATGGCGACGGCGATCTTGTTGGGTTCAAACGGTCCGACAGAACCGTTGCGACGGATGATCTTGTAGTCCGAATAGCGCGATTCGGCGGAATCGGTGTTCGAGTTACTCACAACTGCTGCGGTCAGGCCTTTTGCAGGATTCGCCGGATTGATATCGGAAGCTAGTCGCATGTGAAGGGTCTCCTTGGGGGCATCTTTTTTTAATGAATTCAACTACTTGTTCAGGTAGCCAATGTTTGTTCCGGGCTTCCTGGCGGCGGAATGGGAAGTGCGTGATCGACGCACTCATTTGCCGAACACGGTGACTTGAAAAAACTTGCCAACAGGTTTTCCACCGTGCGTCCCGATCTCATACAAGAATTAGGAACAGAAGTGTCCACAACTCACACCATATCTAGTGTTTGCGTGGGTCAGGCAGCACTATATCGTGCGTTTTAATGAAATTGCAACACTAATTTTTTTTGTTCGAATTCGCACGTAAAAACAAGGGGTTAAAGCGACAAAAACACCCCCAAAAAGGTGTGGAACCTCATGTGAAACATTAAGTTTTTGACGGCCCAATAAAGACGGGCGATTTGGGGCCAAATCGGCCTGAAAAGCGCGCCGATGCTAGGGGTTTGCCTAGGGTGAAAAAGTGTGATTGCGGGGGACAGACCGGGCGCCACGGGTATCGATCGCGAAATCGCAAGAGGCACGTAGGGTGCGCACCGCGCACGCTTCTTGAATACAAGTGGTAACGATAGATGAGTACGTGCGCGATGCGCACCCTACGCCTGCTGTTCGACTAGCCACATTGATCCGTTCGCCCTGAGCTTGTCGAAGGGCTCGCCACACCCAGACCCTTCGACAAACTCAGGGCGAACGGTACATAAGTGAACAGTATTGGGACCTGCCCCAAAAGAGGCACCGCCCAATCAAACGATCAACCCGCCCCTAAAAAATCGACCGAATGACGTTCGCGGTCAGCGCCCCGTCCGGCTTCAGTGCCGTAATGCGCGCACTGTTTGGCCCCAGCATGACGATGCTCACCAGCGCCATGGGCACGACACTGGTGGCCGGGACTGGGCAGCCGGTGAACGGCGCCAGGCACTGAACGGCACCGGCATTGGTCCAGAACAACTGGCCGACGGCTTCGGTGCCGCCGGCATTCCACTGCAGGTACTGGATCGTGTACCAGCGTGGCACGCCCTGGGCATCGTAGACGTACCAGGTGCCAAACAGGGTGTCATTGCGCGCGAAGCCGTGAACAAAGGTCAGGCCCGAGCCGTAGGTGGATGGGTCGTACCACATGCCGGTGAGATCGTATCGCGAGCGATTGCCGCCGGCCGCGCGGGTGTGGATCGTGGTTTGGCCGAGGTAGGTGCCGTTGCTGGTGACCGCAATGACGCCCAGATCGCCCTCGGCTTGCGGTGTGACATTCACCGTGACCTGGTAGTTGAAGATGATGTCGCCGCAGCGGGTGAGACTGTCGAATTCGCCGTCGAAACGGATCGACAGCATGCGATGGCGGGCGACATCGCCCGGCACCAGCACCGCACCGGTCGGTGCGCAACCCAGCGGCCACGGCACGCTCAGGCGGATTTGCCGGGCAACACCCGCGGCCGCGGTGGCCGGAACGATGTCGAAGGTCAGGTCGCGCGTGCCTTGTGCCGCCGCGGAGTTCAGCGCGCCGGTGGCCACCAAGGTAGCAACCAAGGTGGCCGCCACGGTGGCAACGTTGTGCGCGAGCACGCGCAAGCCGGCCAACAGACGGCTAAACGGGAACCGCGCGATGTTGTGAACCGGCCGATATGAAGGATTCATGATCAGATCTCCGCGCGAATGACGTTGGAGGAAAAGATCACTACGCCCCCGGTCGTCAGCGCCTCGACGCGCGCCGAGTTGTCGCCGGTGAGGGTAACCCGTGCACGACCGATGTTCGTCAACAACCCGATATTGGCCGGACAGCCATGGATAAATGGCAACGGGCAATTGGCCACGCCGGCGGTCTCATAGAGAAAGCCCTCCATCACCCGGCCCTGCCCTTTCCACTCGGCGTTCTGGATCGTGTACCAGCGCGGCTTGCCGGTGGCGTCGTAGACATACCAGGTGCCGAACACGGCGTTGTCATTGCCGCGGCTGTGGATGAAGGTCAGTCCGGAGCCGTTCGATTGCGGGTCGTACCACATGCCGGTGATATTGAATGCCGGGCGATGGTCGTTCGCCGCGCGCGTGTCCACCTGGGTCTCGCCGAGGTATTCGCCATCGGCATTGAGCACCAGTATCCGGGTCTTGCCGCGTTCGGCGGGCGTGTATGTGGTGCTTTGCGAGTACGCCATGCCAAAGGGACATGGCGCGAAGGTTTGCGGCAATATCATCCTGACGATGCGTGTCGTGGGGATAAACAGGAAGTAGCCGCCCAGGCTGGCACCAACCGGCGCACAGCCGTTCCAGTTACCGGACACTTTAATTTCGCGCGCAACGCCGATATCCGCGACCGCCGGCGTGACCGTGATCTGCGACACGCGCTCCATCACCGCCAGGCCAGGCGTCTGCGCGGACGCGATCGACATGAGCGCCCACGTGGCCAAGCTTGCCAGCGCCACCTTCAATGATCCAACGCGATAACCCGACATTCTTGCCTCCTGCCACACTGACGGCATGTTTCTATTCTACGTCGTTGCAATAGTTGCGTCGTGGCGGCACGAAAACGGCGGGGGTTTGGCAGGTGCAGGAAACTCACGCTTGTGTCCCAAATAAACGCTGTAAATCCCCCTCATTCCTTGCAGGACGCGCGGCCCACTGCATTGGGCCGCCGTTCAGCAGGCGCACCGCATGCGGTGCGAAACCCCTGCTTCACCCCTTTAAAAAGGGGGAAGTACCAGAGTGACTCCTTCCCCCTTTGAGGGGGAAGGCCGGGATGGGGGTGGAATGGTTAGACAGGAATTCGTCCAATAGGCACATCCTCAGCGCCACGCGACCAACACCACCAAATCAGACCCGCGCCAGCGCCGGATTCTTCGCGAAGTAGCGCTTGATGCCGTCGGCGATCGCGTCGGCCATTTTGTTCTGGTAAGCAGAGTCGCGCAGTTTCTTTTCTTCTTCGGGGTTGGAGATGAAGGCGGTCTCGATCAGGATCGAGGGAATGTCGGGCGCTTTCAGCACGGCGAATCCGGCCTGCTCGACGACCGACTTGTGCAGGCGATTGACCTCGCCCAGTTCGGCCAGCACCAGCTTGCCGAGTTTCAGGCTGTCGTTGATCTGCGCCGTCTGCGACAGATCGAGCAGGGTGCGGGCGAGGAATCCATCGCGCGCGTTCAGGTTGACGCCGCCGATCAGGTCGGCTTCGTTCTCCCGGTTGGCTAGCCACTTGGCCGCGGTCGAGGTGGCGCCGCGCTCGGAGAGGGCGAACACCGACGAGCCGTTGGCCTGCGGCAGCACGAACGCATCGGCGTGCACGCTCACGAAAAGGTCGGCGCGCAGCTTGCGGGCACGCTGCACGCGCGCATCGAGCGGCACGAAAAAGTCCGCGTCGCGGGTCAGCGCGATGCGAAAGTTGCTGCTGTCGTCGAAGCGGCTCTTCAATTTGCGGGAAATGGTCAGCACCACGTCTTTTTCGCGGGTACCGCGGCGGCCGATGGCACCCGGGTCTTCGCCGCCGTGGCCGGGATCGAGGACGACCACAATAGCGCGCGCGGTCTTGCGGCTGGTGACGACCGCGGCGGACTGGTTACCGTTGTTGTTTTTCTCGGCATTGGCCCCGGTGGATCTCGATTCGCCCGCGACGGTGGCGATGCTGGTTCCAGGTTCCGTCGCGGGTATCGAGTCTGCCGGCTTGTTTTTGTTGTCCGGCGAGATAACACGACCGTCTTGTTGCGGTCTAGAGGCAACTGGTGCTGAAGAAGAATTTGGCGCGGCGTCGGCCGCTGGCATGCTGCCCTTGCCGAAGCCGGCGACGTCCTCATTGAGCAGCGCGAGCATCGGGTCTTGCGGGCGCGCTGGGTAAATGTCGAGCATCAGGCGGTGGCCGAACTCGCCGGCGGGCGGCACCGCGAATACCTGCGGCTTTACCTCGGTTTTCAGGTCCAGCACCACGCGGATCACGTTGGCGCGATTGGCGCCGACGCGCACCGACTGGATATAGGGGTCGCCACTGCCGATCTTGGCTGCCAGTTCCTTCAGGGCCGGGCCAAGGTCGACGTTTTCGATATCGAGCACGAGGCGCTCGGGATTCTTGACAAAGAAATGCTGGAATTTGAGCGCCGACGGCGATTCGAAGGTGACGCGGGTGTATTCATTGGCCGGCCAGACGCGGGCCGAGGATATCTTGCTCAAAGCCGCGAATGCCTCGCGCGACATCAGTGGCGACAGCAGCAGCGGCAACACCAGCAGGCCGCGGCGGACCGGGTCCGGCACCGGCATGCGTTCGACGGTGACGCCGGCTATGCGGTTGACTGCAGGGCTTGCAGCAGCGGTTGGCCGCGCGGTGTTTGCGCCTGGATCAGGGCTTTGCGCCCCATCGCGGGCGACGGTTCCAGCTGGATTTTCAGGTCTGGCGGGGGCAGCAGGTCCCCTGCCTTCTCGGGCCACTCGACAAGACAAATGTTCGTCCCGTTGAAGAGATCGCGAAAACCGGCGTCGTTCCATTCCTCTGGCTCGTTGAACCGATAAAAATCAAAGTGATACAAGTTTAACTTAGAAATTACATAAAGTTCAACTAGTGTATAGGTCGGGCTTTTTACCCGCCCTTCGAAACCGAGCCCACGCAGGATGCCGCGCGACAAAGTGGTCTTGCCGGCGCCCAGATCGCCGGATAAGTGAATGCAAACTCCCGGCGCCAGAACGCGGGCGATTTCCACGCCCAGCGCGAGCGTCGCGGCTTCATCGGCAAGGTCAAGTAACAGGGGCGGCGACGGGGTGGGATTCTGGGTCATGGGGAGAAGGAAGGCGGCTGCTACACTTTGATGATGAATCCGGAAATCGATTTTTCAGCGCTCGCCCGCGACATCAAGTCGTGGGGCCATGAATTGGGATTCCAGGAAACCGGCATCAGCGATACCGAATTGTCCGTCGAAGAAAATTACCTGCAACAGTGGCTGCAGCACGGCTACCACGGCGAGATGGATTATATGGCGCGCCACGGCACGGCGCGAACGCGGCCCGGTGAACTGGTGCCCGGCACACGGCGGGTGATTTCGGTGCGGCTCAATTACCTGGCGGCGGAGGCGAAGGACAGCTGGGAAGTGATGGAAGACGACGAGGCGGCGTTCATCTCCCGCTATACGCTGGGCCGCGATTATCACAAGGTGCTGCGCAGCAAGCTGCAGGCGCTGGCATCGAGGATTGACGTGGCGCTGCCCGCCGAAGGCAAAACCTTCCAGTACCGCGTTTTCACGGATACCGCACCGGTAATGGAAGTGTCACTGGCGCGCAAGGCGGGGCTCGGCTGGCGCGGCAAGCACACGCTGCTTTTGACGCGCGAAGCCGGATCGATGTTTTTCCTCGGCGAGCTTTATACCAATCTGCCATTGCCGGTCGATGCGCCGCAGACCGAGCACTGCGGCACCTGCCGCAAGTGCATCGACATCTGCCCCACCCAGGCGATCATCGCGCCGTATCAACTCGACGCGCGCCGCTGTATTTCCTATCTCACCATCGAGCACAAGGGATCGATCCCGGAGGAACTGCGCCCGCTATTGGGCAACCGCATTTACGGCTGCGATGATTGCCAGCTGGTGTGCCCGTGGAATAAATACGCGCGCCTGACCGCTGAAGGCGATTTCGCGATTCGCCATGACCTTGACGATGTCACGCTGGTGGAACTGTTCGCGTGGAGCGAGG
This sequence comes from Betaproteobacteria bacterium, assembly GCA_031404095.1. Taxonomy (GTDB): domain Bacteria; phylum Pseudomonadota; class Gammaproteobacteria; order Burkholderiales; family Usitatibacteraceae; genus UKL13-2. Next base: position 6,770 of record JANNGY010000442.1, read on the forward strand.
CGCAATTCAACGAGCGCATGGCGGGGTCGGCGATTCGCCGCATCGGCCATGAGCAGTGGCTGCGGAATATTGCCGTGGCGCTGGGGAATGCGCTGGCGAAGGCGGGGCTCGATGATGCATCACGCGCGCGCATGATGGCGGCGCTACGGGCACGGGCCGCGCATGCGTCGGCGCTGGTGCGTGAGCATGTGGGGTGGGCGCTGGGGCGGGCGCCTGTGTCGTAGGCAAGTCTGCGCAGGAAAAAGTCTAGCGTTTCTTTCGCCGCACCCCCATCCCAACCTTCCCCCCCGGAGGGGGAAGGAGCCAGAAGCGCGAAGCAGCGGTGAAAATTGCATGCCGGCGACACCCTTCGCCGGCCAACTCCTTCCCCCAACGAGGGGGAAGGCTGGGATGGGGGGTGAAACAGGGATTTCGAGGCGCATACGCCGAGCCTGTTGAACGGTTGCCCGATGTAGCGAGCAACGCGCACTGCAAGTGCGGC
>JANNGY010000443.1:0-12346 GCA_031404095.1 Betaproteobacteria bacterium
GGAAAGTCGGCGCCGACCGGCCGGTATCCGGCTTCAATCATCTGTTCAGGCGTGGCGCCGACGACGACGTGGTCCCGGTCCTGCACCGGGAGGCCCAGCAATTCGTCGCGAACGCTGCCGCCCACGGCATAGATCTTCATCCGTCGATACCTATCGCGCGGGCGCGGGACAGTAGGGTTCGTCTTCCGCGACAAACTCGGGCTCAAGCATGGCGGCGGCGATCCATGCCGCCACCGCCGGCGCCCGGGTTACGGCTTCGCAGTAAGCGCGCGTGTCATCGGCCAGCGGCGGATGGTAGGTGTTGAAACGCATCACCACCGGCGCGAACATGGCGTCAGCAGCGGAAAATTCGCCGAACAGGAAGCGCGACTCACCGGCGCCGGTGCCAAATTCGCGTCTCGCCTCGCGCCAGATGGTCTCGATCCGGGCAATATCTTTCGCCACTTCAGGGGTATAGCCCTTGGCGGGATGCTGGTTGCGAATATTCATCGGCATCAGGCTGCGCAGGCTGCGAAATCCCGAATGCATTTCGGCCGTCATGGAACGGGCCCGCGCACGGGCCTTCGCGTCGCGCGGCCAGATAGCAAGCTGGGGTGCGCGCTCGGCCACGTATTCGGCGATCGCCAGCGTATCCCAGGTACAAATCGATGCGGTATCGCCCGGTTCGCCGTCCCACAGTACCGGTACCAGGCGCGAGGGAGACAGACGGCCGATTTGCGCTTCCCATTCGCCGCTGTGGAATTTCAGCAGGACCTCGGTAAAGGGAAGGTCGAACTGCTTCAGCAGTACCCACGGCCGCATTGACCATGAAGAATAGTTCTTGTTGCCGATGACCAGCGTAAAAGTGGGGGGAGAGGGGAGCGGCGACATGGTGTTTTAGGATAAGGCTTCTTCTCAATTCTGAATCGGCTGTTGCCACCACTAAAGGCTGCGGCCGGCCCGGTGACGCAAGCGGTCGTAACGCGGACGCCCGGCGATGTCTCGGGCATTGTGTTGCAAGTAGCCCGGCACAATCGCTTCGAGCGAATGCGCCGTCCCGAAAATCGCCGGGAATGGCGACTCCGAAATGCTCGGAACACTCATCGATCGGACATTGTCACGCGTAATCAACTTGCCGGGCAGGTGTTCAAACACCGCCGCCTGCAGCGCCGACAATCCGCTGCCTAGACCGAGGATCGGCCGGCGCTGTCCGGTCAACTTCATGACGATTTGCAGCAGCTCGCGCAAGGTGTAAATATTCGGGCCGACCAGGGGATAGGTGCGCCCAAAGGTCTCGCGCATCGACAGGCTGCACACCACCGCACGCGCGACGTCCTCCACCCACACCGGCTGGAAGCGCGCATCGGGCGAGCCCAGCGGCACGAATGGCGAAAATTTCACAAGGCCGGCGAACATGTTCATGAAACGATCCATCTCGCCAAACACCACGGAGGGCCGGAAGATGCTGACTTTGAGTGAAGGGTGGCTGGCGGCCGCCTCGAGCACTGCCGATTCACCGCGATAACGTGACTGCAGATAGGCGCTGGGACCGGTGATACTGGCATTGAGGGCGCTCATCTGAATCAGGCGCGCAGTGCCGGTGCTGATGCAGGCCCCGGCAATCATTCGCGGCAGCGCCACGTGTTCGCGCTCAAAATCGCCGTGCAAAATGCCGACGAGATTAATCACGGCATCGTGGCCGCAAACCAGTTCGGCCAGTCGATCGGCATCGTGCACATTCGCCTCGATGATTTCCACGCACGGCAGCACCCTCAGTTGCTTAGCCCTCTCCGCGCGGCGGGTGGGAACCGTGACCCGGATTCCCCGCCGTACCAGTTGTTCCGCGATGGAAGCACCGATAAATCCGCTGCCACCCAAGAGGAGTACTTTTTTGATGTCCATGAACGGTTTCTCCGGCGCCTAACGCACTGAATTGGTGTTGACCGGCGCCATCGCGCTCAGCATGCTGCTATTGCCGCCCTGGTATTCAAGGCGGCCTGAAACCGTCCCAAGCATGTTCTTGAGACTGACCGGCTGGGCGCCCATTTGATGCGCGTAGTACCAGGTGTTGGCCATGACTTGCTTGACGTAGTCACGGGTCTCGTCGAAGGGTATTGACTCGGCATAAATGGCGCCCTCCAGTGCCTGGTCCGCCCGCCAGCGCCGGGCGCGGCCTGGCCCGGCATTGTAGGCCGCTGTTGCCAGCACCGGATGACCAAGGTCGTCGAGAACATGCCGCAGGTAATACGAGCCCAGTGCCAGATTGGTGATGATGTCGGCGACCCTCTTTGGCGAGTAAGACGTCAAACCGACCCGCTTCGCAGCCCATTGTGCCGTCGCCGGCATCAACTGCATCAGGCCCTCGGCGCCGACGCGCGATTTGGCGTCGGCCATGAAGCGGCTTTCCTGCCGGATCAGGCCATATACCCACGCTTCGTCCAGACCCTGTACCTTGACCTGCTCCTGCAGGTTGCCGCGATGCGGCATCGGATAGCGCTGCGCGAAATCGTGCAGTTGCAAGGTGCGGCCGGCCGTGCTGATGGCGCGGTCCGGCACATTGGCTTGCCGCGCGACTTCCGCGGCGGCAAGCAGCTCCTGGTCGTTCATGTCGCGTATCGCAAACAGCCACTCGCGCAGACCCTCATTCTTCATGCCCAGCCGGTACAGGGTGAGCGCGCGCACAATTCCGGGACGAAGCAGCATGGCGTCCAGATCCGCACGGGCCGGCTTCCATCCCTGCCACTGTGGCGGCGACAAGACGATGCCGGACTCCTCCGCCGCCAGCAGCCCGTAAAAGTGATTCTCGCGCGCCAGGCTCTCGCGCAGCTTTGCCGCGCCGGACGCGTTGCCTTGCCGGGATTCGGCCCGTGCCAGCCAGTACCGCCAGGCGGGCTCGCGCTTTTCGCTTGTCGACATGGCCTCGATCGCGGCGCGAAGCGCGATCCAGTCGCCTGCGCGCAGCGCTGCGCGCGCGCGCCATGCTGCCTGGTTGCCGTCGAGCGGCGTCGCGCCTGCCCGCTGGAACCAATCAAGCGCGGCGGGTTCGTGTTGCCGGGCGCCGGACATGCCGACCTGTGCCCACGCATATTCCCGGTCGGCCAGGGACAGCGACATGCCCCGGCTTTCCAGCAACGCGGCGGCCTTGGCCGCGTCACTTCGCGCGAGACGGCCAATGGCGAACAGGAACAGTTCAACCGAGGCCCGCGATTGCGAATTGACTTTTTCCTTCTCAAGATAGCGTGCCGGGTTCGTCCCGACCGTGGCGGTGGCGCGCTCGAAACTGGCCGGCAGTTTATCAATGCCGGCCGCACTACGCCGCGCATCGCCTAACTGGTTGGCCGCCAGCAAGGCCCGGACTCGCGCCCATCGCGTTTCGGTGTCCAGGCTGATACGGCCAAATACGTCATAGCAGGCATCTGGCGCCGGCCGCGCCGCATTCCAGAGCGTGCGCGCTTCGGCCATTGCTTCACGGTCGTCCTGTCGCAGCCGATAGCGCCATTGCTGGCAGGTAATTTCCGCATCCTCGCTGATGTTTCGCGGAAACTCCGCAGCAAAAATTGTCCACTGTTCATTGCGCGCCAGCGCCTTGAGCCATTCGCGGCGAATGCCGTCGACCAGCGGGCCCGGCGGCGCCGCCGCCAGGAAAGCCTGGTAGTCGCCGGCCGCCGCCGCAGTCCCTGCCGAAGACGGGGCAAGGCTGGCGAGCAGCCACCAGTACTCGACGTAGTCGGCCAGCGGATACGAGAGCAGGTCCTTGCGAAAAAGATTGCGCGCCGTCAATAGCGCCTTCAGGTTTCGGCGTTCAAATGAATCGCGCGCCAGCAGGAACTCGCGGTCGGCACGCGCACTGGCAACCAGGGGTGAATCCGCGCCGATCACGGCCGCCGGATGCGGGTCCGCGAAACAAATCTTGCCTAGCATCAATGAAAGCGCAAGGACGGTAGCGTAAAAACGGTTCATCGAAATGTCGGCTTCATTGCGTCGTGAATTGAGTGGATGGGTAAGGCATTTTGGACCACATGTCAGATGGCGTCCATCCCGGTATAGTTCCCAATGAGCCAGTCAATGATTCCATCGCCGGTTTGAGGCGTACCATGCTGTTTCACGCAGTCGACGTACGAACATTGTCAAGAGGCTGGCAATGACAAATCTAACAATACTTTTCCGGGAGGGCGCCTGGTGGAACCCATAGCTTGGTTGGCACTTGCGATTTTTGGCGTGACGATTTTCCTGGTGGTTACCAACTGGATCGACGCCACGCTGGTCGCGTTGCTGGGCGTCGCGGCAATGGTCTGGCTGGGCGTGATGAGCGAGGTGGATGCTTTCCAGTATGTCGACTGGAACGTCATGGCGATTCTCATCAGTATCTGGATAATCGCCGGCTATTTCGGCAAGACCGGCGTGCCGAGCTGGCTCGCGGTGAAAGCGATGCGATTGTCGGGCGGACGCCCCGGTTTGCTGGTCATGATCCTGTCGATGCTGGCCGGCGTCATTTCAATGTTCGTCGATAATGTGGTGACGATACTGATGATGGCACCGGTGGCCATTCCCCTCGCGCGCGCCATGAAATTGCCTCTCACGCCGGTGATCCTGATGATCGGTTTCAGCGCGAACTTCATGGGAACAGCCTTATTGATCGGCGATCTCCCGCCGCAGATGCTGCATAGCGTTGCGGGCGCGGAGTTTGGTGACTTTATCTGGCAGCACGGTCGACCGTCGTCTTTTCCGATACTGATGGTGACCTTTATCATCACGCTCACCGCGATGTACGCCTATGGCTTTCGCGGCCACCAGCGCGCGACGGCGGAAACGATGTCGAAAATCGAATCGCGGATCGAGAGCCCGCTGTTTGCCGGCGTGGTGCTGGTCTGGTTCATCGGCACCGTCCTGATGATGGCGGCGCGGGAATACATCGGGGTGAAACTGGGCTTCATTGCGATGACCGGCGCGATCTCGCTGGTGCTGGTGCTGGAATTGCTCGGTGACCGCGTCAAGGCGCCGAATTTCGAAGAGATCATGCATGAGCTCGACTGGCGGGCGATCTTCTTCTACATCGCGCTGTTCGCGCTGGTAGGCGGGATGGAGAAAACCCACATACTTGAGAAACTTGCCTTTGCGCTGACGCCGATATTCAGGGAAAGCCTGGTGCTGGGGACGACCATCCTCTACTGGGTGACCGTGCCAATCGTTGGCCTGGTCGAGCATGATGCTTACATCCTCACGTTCCTGCACACAATCAAGGACTTGAAGAGCCAGGGTGTGGAACCGTGGCCGCTATGGTGGATGCTGTTATGGTCCGGCACGCTGGGCAGCAACCTGACGGTGGCCGGTGCGCCGGCCCTGTATGCCGCATTGAATATTTGCGAACGCGAAGAAGGCCGTAAAATTTCCCTTCGGGAATTTCTTTCGTGGAGTGTACCCTTTACGATCGTGGCGGCATTGGTGTGTTACGCGCTTGGAATGCTGATCTGGGTATTGCCCTACGCAAAATAATGGACAGGTGAGATAAATCATGTACAAGCACATATTGTTGCCGACCGACGGTTCCGATGCCGCAAAGCGCGCCGTCGTCGCCGGCGTAAAACTGGCCGCCGCGCTGGGTGCGCGTGTGACCGGCCTGTATGTGGCGCCGCCGCCGACCCCGCTGGTTTACGAAAAGCTCCTTCCCAAGGGATATCTGACCACCGATCAACACAAGGCGTTAATCGAAAAAACCGCGGCACAGGTGTTGTCAGTGGTAGAAAAAGCAGCGAAGGAAGCCGGGGTAAAGGCGCAGTGCGTCTGGGAAACCGGCGATTTTCCCGCTGATTCGATTCTGAAGACAGCGACGAAACGAAAGTGCGATTTGATCTTCATAGCGCCGCAAGGCAGGACCGGGCTGTCGAAGCTATTGCTCGGCAGCCAGTCACAGAAAGTCGTGGCGCTGGCAAAGATTCCGGTTCTGGTGCACCACTAGCCGGAACGGGCGTTAAGGATGGTGGGTGCCGGTCCGCCGTAACCCGCAAGGCAGCAGTATCGGTATCTCATGTATCAATTGCAGCGTAATTTTTCTCGAGGAGCATAAATGAAAGTTCGTTCAATTTGGCAGGCCGGCGCTATTGTCGCTGCATCCTTTGCCGTACTCCATGCGCCGCTGGCAGCCGCCTGGGAACCCACCAAGAGCGTTGAATTCGTCGTCCCAGCCGGAACCGGCGGTGGCGCCGACCAGATGGCGCGGCTGATCCAGGGTGTGGTCACCAAATACAACCTGATGAAACAGCCGCTGGTGGTGGTCAACAAGGGGGGGGGCGCCGGCGCGGAAGGTTTTCTTGATGTGAAGGGCGCCAAGGGCGAGCCGCACAAGATCATCATCACCTTGTCGAACCTGTTCACCACGCCGCTGGCCACCGGCGTGCCGTTCAACTGGAAGGACCTGACGCCGGTGCAGATGATGGCGCTCGACCAGTTCATTTTCTGGGTAAACGCGGAAACGCCGTACAACACGGCAAAGGAATACGTCGAGGCGGCCAAGGCGGCGGGTGCCGGCAAGATGAAGATGGGCGGTACCGGTTCCAAGCAGGAAGACCAGATCATCACGGTCGCAGTGGAAAAGCAGTCTGGCGCCAAATTTACCTATATCCCCTACAAAGGCGGCGGCGAAGTGGCCGTGCAATTGGTCGGCAAGCATATTGACTCGACCGTAAATAATCCGATCGAGGCGGTCGAGCAATGGCGCGCCGGGAAATTGCGCGCACTCTGCGTGTTCGACGATGTGCCGATGCCCTACAAGAACAAGGTCACGGCGACGCAATCGTGGGGCGACGTGCCGACCTGCAAGAGCCAGGGCCTCGACGTCGATTACCAGATGTTGCGTGGCATCTTCATGGGTCCCGGCGTCAGCAAGGATCAGGTTGACTACTACGTCGGCGTCCTGAAGAAAGTCCGCGAGACCACCGAGTGGAAGGAGTTCATGGAAAAGGGCGCCTTCAACCAGACCGCGCTCGGTGGCGATGAGTACGCCAAATGGGTCGCCAAGGAAGAGCAACGCCATTTGTCCCTGATGACCGAGGCCGGATTCCTCGCCAAGAAGTAAGCCCGGAAAAATAGCCCCAGCCGAAAAATTGGGGCTATTTTTTTGCCCGGACTAACCATCAATGCCGCAAAAAGACGGCAACGCAATTTGCAATATTGAGGAGCGCCTGTGGAATCACCGGAAGAAAAATCCGCCGCGTCGGTCAAGGCAACGGATGCGGCGACCGCCATTGTAATTTTCCTGGTCGGCGCGTTGGTAATCTGGGATAGTTCGCGCCTCGGCGCCAAGTGGGGTGCCGACGGGCCGGAAGCGGGATATTTTCCGTTCTATATCGGTTTGATCCTGTGCCTGGCCAGCCTGGTGAATTTTGTGGCGGCGCTTCGCATCAAGGGCGGCGGTTCTTTCGTCAGCGTTTCCTCGCTGAAAATGATCCTCTCGGTCATGATCCCGACGGTCATCTACGTCGGCCTGATCGGCGGCGTCGGCCCGCTGCCGGCACTGGGCATCTACGTGGCGTCAGCCACATTCATTGCGCTGTTCATGAAATGGCTGGGTAAGTACGCCTGGCCGATTACGGTCGCCGTGTCGCTGGGCGTGCCGCTGGTCTTCTATCTGCTGTTTGAAATCTGGTTCAAGGTTCCGCTGCCCAAGGGCCCGCTGGAAGCTGCGTTTGGCTTGACCTGAGCGAGAACGGACATGGAAGAAATCAACAGCCTGATGCAGGGTTTCAGCGTCGCGCTCACGCCAACCAACCTGGGCTTGATGTTTATTGGTGTGGTACTGGGCGTGCTGATCGGTGTGCTGCCGGGCCTGGGCGGCGCCAACGGTGTGGCGATACTGCTGCCGCTGACGTTTTCGATGAATCCGACCTCGGCCATCATCATGCTCTCCTGCATTTACTGGGGGGCCTTGTTCGGCGGCGCGATCACCTCGATCCTGTTCAATATTCCCGGCGAGCCCTGGTCGGTGGCGACCACCTTCGATGGCTACCCGATGGCGCAGCAGGGGCGCGCCGGCGAGGCGCTGACGGCCGCCTTCACGTCATCCTTCATCGGCGCGCTGGTGGCGGTGCTGATGATCACATTCACTGCACCGCTGGTGGCGAGATTCGCATTGAAATTCGGACCGCCTGAATACTTCTCGGTCTATCTGCTGACCTTCTGCAGTTTCGTCGGCATGTCCAAGGGATCACCCTTCAAGACGCTTGCGGCGATGATGCTGGGTTTTGCCCTTGCTGCCGTTGGTTTGGACACGGTGACGGGCCAATTGCGCCTCACGTTCGGTTTTACCGAAATGCTAAAGGGCTTTGACTTCCTGATTGCGGTGATCGGACTGTTCGGCATCGGCGAAATCCTGCTGACGATCGAGGAGGGGCTGGCCTTCAAAGGCGCGGAAGCAAAGATCAAGATGCGGGTGGTGATTGATACCTGGAAGCAACTGCCCAAATACTGGAAGACCTCGCTGCGCTCGTCGGCGATTGGCTGCTGGATGGGCATCACGCCGGGCGGCGCGACACCGGCCTCGTTCATGGGGTATGGCGTGGCCAAGAGCATGTCGCCCAATGGCGCCAATTTCGGCAAAGGCGAAATGGAAGGCGTGGTCGCGCCGGAAACGGCCGCGCATGCGGCCGGCACCGCGGCGTTGTTGCCGATGCTGACGCTGGGCATTCCCGGTTCGCCAACGGCAGCCGTGCTGCTTGGCGGCCTGCTGATCTGGGGGCTGCAACCCGGGCCGCTACTGTTCCAGGAGCAGAAAGAATTTGTCTGGGGGCTCATTGCCTCGATGTATCTGGGCAATATCGCCGGACTGATCGTGGTGCTCACCACAGTGCCGTTCTTTGCGGCAATCCTGCGCATTCCATTTTCCATCGTCGCACCGGTCATCCTCGTGATCTGCGCGATTGGCGCCTTCACCGTGCATGGGTCGATGTTCGATGTCTGGCTGATGGTGATATTCGGCGTCATCGGCTATATCTTCAAGAAACTTGACTATCCGCTCGCGCCGCTGGTGCTGGGCGACCGAGCCGAGGACGCGTTCCGCCAGTCGATGCTGATGTCACAGGGCACCCTCTCGATCTTTTTCGCCAATGGCCTGGTCGCGAGCATCACCATCCTCGCGTTGGCCATGCTGTTCTGGGCGCCGATCCGCGGGGGCATTGCCCGGTTGCGCGGCCGCTAACTTGCACGGGGAGTCAACATGCCGGTAATCACGATGACGCAGGAAATGGCCACCCTCGGCAAGGATGTGGCGCTGGGGGTGTGCGAGGAACTCGGCCTCACCCAGGTCCGGCACGAGATCGGCGACGTGGTCGCCGGCCGGATGCATGTCAAGAAAAGCCTGATTCGCCGCCTGCGCGAGGGCAAGGCCGGCGCCATCGAGCGCTGGGCTGCCGACGAAAAGACCATTTCCATCTTTACCGCCGAGGAGATATTTGATCTTGCCGCCAAGGGCAACGTGCTGATACGCGGCTGGGGCGCGACACTTTGGCTGAGGCCGGTTTCGCATATTCCGGCAATCAAGGTGTGTTCGCCGCTGCCGCTCAGGGTGAAACGCCTGATGGCCAGGCTGGAGACGGATGACGAGAACCTGGCGCGCAAAGAAATCCGCGTCGACGATACCGCGCGGGCGTCGCGCATGTCCGAACATTTCGATGTGGAGTGGGGCGACCCGTCACTCTATGACCTGACGCTCAATACCGAGCGCATTCCGGTCGCCGGCTGCGTGGACATGATCGTCGCGCTGAGCAGGAGCCAGGCGTTCGCGGAAACACCGTCATCCCGCCAGCATCTGCTTGACCTGGCATTGGCCGCCCACGTGCGCGCGGCGTTGCGCGCCGAAGCCGACACCTCGCATGTCGACATCAGCGTCGAGGTCGAGCAGGGCGCGGTGACGCTATCCGGTATTGTTTCCACGCCGCGCGAACACGACCGTTGTCTTGACGTCGCCAGCGCGGTCACCGGCGTGTCAAAGGTCGAGAACCAGCTTCACACGATGACCGGCGGCATCGGCGCAAGAATCTTCCCTTCAGGCAGCACCCGCTAGGACGGTTGTTTCCCGCCGTCCGCAATGCCGGCTCGAGCGGACCGACCCATGAAATATGCACGCTAGCGCGCGAGCATGGCCTGCACCTTGCCTTTTTGTTTCAGGCGGGAAAGTGTTTCCGCCGAGAGATTCAAATGCGAGGCCAGTTCTTTCATGGGCACCCGTTCATAGAGGTCGGGATGTTTGCGCAGGAATCGCTGCACCCGGCCGGCCGCATCCAGTAAATGCAAGGTAATGGTATGCGCCATCACCTCCGACATCAGGTGCATGACTTCGTATTCAAAATCGTCTTTCACGGAAGGGTGCCGGTCCAGGAACTCTACCCACTGCTCCATCGGCAACTGCGCGACGCGGCACTTGATGACCGAGCGAATGGTATAGGGGGCCGGTGTGCGCAGGCGCCACGCCGCATAACTGGTGTCCATGTCGTCTTCTTTTGAAAAACGCAGGATCATTTCCTTGCCCTCCTGGTTGGAGACCACCCGCTTGAGGATGCCTTCCAGAATGAAGTACTGGGCCATGTCGTGATCGCCCTGTCCCAGCAACAGATCGCCCTTCTTGTGATCGGTGATGGTGAGGTGTTTTTCAAGGTCGGTGAAGGCGCGCGGCTTCAGCGTGCGCAGCACGATGTTCTTGGCAAGCTGGGTGCGAATCTGCTCTCGTTGCGGGTGCGAAATGAGTAATGTCATGGCGGTTGGCTGGGGTCAAAAAAATTGACTTGGGACGGACTATTGACTGGCATCAAGGCGCAACCATTTTGGCATTTTTTATGATGTCGGTGTGCAAGCGAAGATCGATGATTTTCAAGTCTTGACCAAAATCAATAGAACGGTGATGTTCCGGTGCGTCCGTGGCGGAAATTCACTCCGGTGCCAATTGTTGAGGAGACTCGTATGGATGCCAGGGAAAGTCCCGCCACCAGTGATGCTCAATCGACGGCGCCGCTCGACAACAACAGCGCGAGGCAGCACAACATGACATCCGACCATCCCTCAGCAGAAATGACCGACGGTTTTCACCTGGTCATCGACGCCCTGAAGCTCAACGGCATCACCACCATTTACGGCCTGCCGGGCATTCCGATCACCGATCTGACCCGCAAGGCGCAGGCGGAAGGCCTGCGCGTGATCTCCTTCCGCCATGAGCAAAATGCCGGCAATGCCGCGGCCATCGCCGGCTTCATCAGCCAGAAGCCCGGCATCTGTCTCACGGTGTCGGCCCCCGGCTTTCTCAATGGCCTGACCGCGCTGGCCAACGCCACCACCAATTGCTTTCCGATGATCCTGATCAGTGGCTCCAGCGAACGCGAGATCGTCGACTTGCAGCAGGGTGACTACGAAGAGATGGACCAGCTCGCCATTGCCAAGCCCCTCTGCAAGGCCGCCTTTCGTGTGTTGCACGCTGAAGATATCGGCGTGGGCATCGCGCGTGCGATCCGCTCCGCCGTGTCCGGCCGACCGGGTGGCGTGTACCTGGACCTGCCGGCCAAGCTGTTTGCCCAGGCCATGGATGCCGCCGCCGGCAAGGCATCGCTGATCAAAGTTGTCGATGCGGCCCCGCGCCAGATCCCGGCACAGGACGCCGTCAATCGCGCCATCGAATTGCTCAAGGGTGCCAGGCGCCCCCTCATCTTGCTGGGCAAGGGTGCCGCTTACGCGCAGGCCGACGCCGACATCCGCGCGCTGGTCGAGACGACCGGCATTCCCTACCTGCCCATGTCGATGGCCAAGGGCCTGCTGCCCGACACGCATCCACAGTCTGCCGCCGCCGCCCGCTCCTACGTGCTGCCGGAAGCCGATGTGGTATTGCTGATCGGCGCGCGCCTGAATTGGCTGCTTTCGCAGGGCAAGGGCAAGACCTGGGGCGGCAAGGATGCCAAGGCCTGGGGCGCACAGAAATTCATCCAGATCGACATCTCGCCGACCGAGGCGGACAGCAACGTGCGCATCGACGCCCCGCTGGTTGGCGACATCGGCTCTTGTGTGTCGGCGCTGCTGGCCGCGATGGGCTCAACAGCGGGTTCGAAGTGGACCAAACCCCCGGCTGAGTGGATCGGCGCCATCGCGGAGCGCAAGAACAAGAACCTCGCCAAGATGGCCGAGACGCTGGCCAAGGATCCGCTGCCGATGAGCTTCCACAGCGCGCTGAATGTGGTGCGCGACATCATCAAGGCCAACCCGGACGCCATGCTGGTCAATGAGGGCGCGAACGCGCTCGACTTCACGCGCAGCATCGTCGACATGTACCAACCGCGGAAGCGCCTCGACGTGGGCACCTGGGGCATCATGGGCATCGGCATGGGCTTTGCCGTCG
>JANNGY010000444.1:0-2504 GCA_031404095.1 Betaproteobacteria bacterium
CCGCCGGGTGTCGAGGCGCGGCGCAGCGCCGGCTGGGATATCGAGTCGCCGTTTTCACGACCGCGCGGCAGTGTGTTGCCGATCGGCAGCTACGGCCACACCGGCTTTACCGGTTGCATCCTCTGGATCGATCCGTACTCAAAAACGTTTTACGTCTTTCTGTCGAACCGCGTGTTTCCCAATGACCAGGGCAGCATCCTGGCGCTGTACAGCAAGCTCGGCACGCTGGCTGCACGGGCGGTGGCGGGGTTTGATTTCGGCAACGTGGCCGGCGCGCTGCCGCAACAACTTGCGCCACCTTCAGCGCCGGATGACACCGGTGGAAGGTAACACGGGGTGATAGTAGTGGCTTGTAACAGCCACTAGCCGCGCAACATTTTCGCCGGCAACAGCACAATCGAGCGCAATAGCTCGAACACGCCCTCGACCGCGATGCCCAGCAGCCGGAACGGCAACAACAGCAGCCAGATCAGCGGATAGAGCAGCAGCGCCAGCAAGGCCAGCGGCCAGCAGAGGACAAACAGTAATAGCCAGAGCAGCAGTTTCACGGGCGGCCTCGTTTTAAAGGGTTATTCGCAGTAAAGGTACGCGGCACGATGCTCGTAGGCCGATGCCGTCTTGGCGATCGCGCCACACATATAGGTAATTTCAACGCTTTTGCGCTTGCCGGGCGCCGGGTCGCCGCACATGCCGTTGGTGATGTCCACCGATACGCTGCGTAGCCCGTTGGCGAGTTTGCGAACGTAACGCGTCGCATCGCAGCGCTCGCGCGAACCATCGGGCCCGTAGGAGGCGACCTGCACGGCGATGGGAAAGCCCTTGGAAGCCCCCTCGACCGCATGGCGTTGTTCGGCGACCGCCTTGCCGTAGCCGGCGTCAAAGCCTTCCTTGTAGCCGCGGGCATATCCGTCCTTGAAGTCGCCGGCGTCCTGCGCGGCGGTAGCGGCGCAAAAGCACAACGCCGGAATGACGAAAATGGCGGGCAATATTTGTCTGGAGTGCGTCATCCCATAAGTTCCCTGGCCGATCGATGAAACTCGATGATACTGATAATGCCGCGTCTTCGCACGTCCGGACGCGGCGGTTGCGCCGGCAGGCGCCAGACGTTACGCTGGAGGCGAGTTGACTCGCTGAACTTAGGTGCACGCCATGCAATCCAACGCCGTCACCGGCGCAAAATATCACGCCGGCTTTCCGCAAGACCGGCGTCAATCCGCCGAAGGCGCGCGCAACAGTTTTCGCGTCCATCCCGGGAAAGTTGCCTGACGGTGGCGGCCGCCTTGCGCGTCGCGCTCCGCGCGCACGACGGCCACGTTCTTACCGGCTATCGCTTCGAGGCGGCAGGCGAAGTCCGCGGCAGCGTGGTGATCGCGCCGGCGATGGCGGTGCCGCAATCGTTCTATGCGCCTTTTGCCGAATATCTCGCTGCGCAGGGTTACGCCGTGTGGACGTTCGACTATCGCGGCACCGGCGAATCGCGGCAAGGCAGCATGCGCGGCACGAAGGCGGATCTCACCGACTGGGTGAAGCGTGATTACGATGCCGTGGTCAATGTCGCGGCGGACACGCATGCCGGCCGCCCGTTGTTTGTTGTCGGCCACAGCCTCGGCGGCCAGACCGCGCCGCTGCTGCCCTCTCGCGAGCGGTTGGCGGGGCTCATCAACATCGCCGTCGGCAGCGGCTCGCAACGCCACATCACGCCGCGCCTGCGTCGCACCGCGCCGTTGCTTTGGTATCTGCTGGTGCCGCTGCTGTGCCCGCTGTTCGGCTATTTTCCGGGGGCGCGCATTGGCGTGGTCGGCGATGTCCCGGCCGGCGCGATGCGGCAATGGCGGCGCTGGTGCCTCACGCCCGAATACATCCTCAGCGGTGAAGCTGGTGCGCGCGCGGCCTATGCCAGCGCGAGCTTTCCGGTGCTGGGGCTGACCTTTGCCGATGACGAAATGTTGCTGGAGGCAGGCTCACGTTTGCTGCACACCGCCTATTCAAAACATCCGCCGGATTACCGGGTGATAGAACCGGCCGAGTTTGACCTCAAGCGCATCGGGCATTTCGGCTTCTTCAAGCCGCAGAGTGAGGCGGCGTTGTGGCCGCTGGTGACAAAGTGGATGGAAGAGCGGGTTGCTGAATATGCACGACGCAAAAACTAGCACTGATTCAGTGAGGCCGTCGTACCAGCGCAGCGCAGGCTGGGACCCAGTCCTTACACAGACTGATCAGCAAAGGACCTATTTAATGACCACCAATGCCTATGCAACATCGATCTAGACTGATGTTGCGGGACCGGGTCCGCTCCCACGGGCGGCCCTGCATGGCCACCCGGTTCCGCGGGCGCGTCCCACGGGACGCCAATTCCCCGCGTCACCCTCCGCTGGGACGACAGGCCTATCAAAATTTGGCCGCGCAAATTATTTCAAGCATGAACCTGAACTGAAATCAAAACCGCAACTGCACAATGCGCGGGCAATGATCGCTGGTCTCGATATCTACCCCGGGCGCGCTGT
>JANNGY010000445.1:0-4618 GCA_031404095.1 Betaproteobacteria bacterium
GCACGCCGCGAGCAGGAACGGAACGGCCAGCAGTGGCATGAACGCGAGCGTGCGATGCCGGTGACCGCCGGCCGACTCCGGCGCTCCAGTTC
The DNA here is from genome assembly GCA_031404095.1 of Betaproteobacteria bacterium. Classification (GTDB taxonomy): domain Bacteria; phylum Pseudomonadota; class Gammaproteobacteria; order Burkholderiales; family Usitatibacteraceae; genus UKL13-2. The sequence continues at coordinate 93 of JANNGY010000445.1, forward strand.
GACCGAGTGGCGTCGAGTCACATCCATCTGGCGGCGGGAGGGCGCTATCTGGCGGAACATTTTCAGTCAGGACACGGCAGCCGGAGACTGACGCTGCTGCCGGGGGAAGCTAAGGCAGTGCCGGCGTCGACAAAGTCCGCCGGTGGTGCGCCGGGACGACGGAGTATTTAGGTTTTCAGGATTGAAACACGTTTCGTAAACATCGGGTGGCCTGTGACAGGTGACTAATACCGGTCTTCCAGCGCAAAGTTCGGCGCTCGCATGGCCCACTTCCCGGCCGTGAAATCCGGAAAGTCGAGGGTACGATTGCCTTCCCGGATCGATTGCTCGGATAGCGGCGTGATCGCGCTCCAGGCCACGGCATCGTAGATGTCGATCGGCATCGGCGCATTGGCCTTGAGTGCTTCGATGAAGGCGTGGATGACAAAGAAGTCCATGCCGCCGTGTCCCGAACCTTCGGCCTTGCCGGCGTGACGCTTCCATAGCGGATGATCGTATTTTTCCAGCCAGGCCTCGGCCGGTTCCCAGCGGTGGGGCGCCGGGCTCGCATCTTCGATATAAAGACTCTTGTTCAGGTCCATCCAGATGCCGCGCGTGCCTTGTACGCGAAAACCAAGCGAATAGGGACGCGGCAGGTTGGTGTCGTGCTGCAGGAGGACGGTCTCGCCATTGGCGCAGGCGATCTGCGTGGTGACCACATCACCAAGCGCGTAGTCGACTTTCGCATTGGGATGATCCTTGCCGCCTTGCGCGGCCACATACTGCTTGAGGCCGCGCGCCTTGCTGGCGAAACTGCCGATGCGCGTGAAGCGGTTGCCGCGATGAATGTTCAGCCACATCGCGGCGGGACCGATACCGTGGCTGGGATACAGGTCACCGTTTCGACTGACCGAGTGCGGCGTGCGCCAACGGGCTTCCGACCAGCCCTTGGCGCCGAATTCAGCGCCGCGCTCGTAGGGCAATGCCGGATTGCCGGAATTGAATTTGACGCCGCGCAAATCGTGCTGGTAGCCCGCCTGCACATGCAGCAGTTCGCCGAACAGGTTCTGCCGCACCATGTTCAGGATCGCCAGCACATCGCGCCGGTAACAGACGTTTTCCAGCAGCATGTATGGCGTGCCAGTGCGCTGCTGGGTGCGCAATACCTGCCAGTGATCGTCGAGCGTGACGCCAGCAACCACTTCGCAGCCCACCGCCACCTTCGCCTCCATCGCCGCGATCGCCATCGGCGCATGCCATTCCCACGGAGTGACGATCAACACGGCATCGAGGGATGCCTTGGTCAGCATGTCGCTCCAGGCATGATCGCCGCCGGTGAAAACCCGCGGGGTGGGCCGGCCCGCCTTGCCGCACAGACGCAATGCCGCGGCGAGCATGGACGCTTCGATATCGCACAGCGCAGCGACGTCCACGTCGCCGCGCCTGAGCAGTTCCTCGAGGTGGACCTGGCCGCGCAGGCCGGTACCGATGATGCCGACGCGCAAACGTTCACGCGTGGCGGTTGCCGCGGCGGTGGTGGTACCTGGAAGGCTTGCCGCCAGTGTGCCCAACGCGGTGGCGGTGAGAAAATCGCGTCGATTCATGTGGGATCTCCGGACGGATGGCGTAAAAAAGCCCGCAACTTGCGGGCTTTTTTGTTTGTGGTTCGATTACTGCCGTGTCAATTTGTTCTCGACAACCTTGATCTTGTCGCCCACTTTGTATGCAGTGGCGGCGCTGTAAGTAAAGGTGCGCGATTCGCCGGTCTCGAGCTTGACGATGACCTGATATTGGGTCTTTGTCTTTGAGTTTTTTTCAACCTGATTGCCGGCATACGCACCGCCTGCCGCGCCTGCCACCGTGGCCACGGTATTGCCGCGCCCGCTGCCGATCTGGTGACCAATCACGCCGCCGATCACGCCACCGGCGACCGCGCCCAGGCCTGATCCTTCGCCCTTGACTTCAACGGTTTTCATGTCAGTAACGGTTCCGCAGTTATTGCACGCGGCGAAGACGCCATTGCTCACCATCAGGGCGGCACCGAACAGAAGTACTTTTGTCATCTTCATGCTTGCTCCTATCAAAAAAAGTGTCTGCAGGCAATCATATCACTGCCGAATGACTGCTTCATTTCATGCATAACGCGTGACGGTCGGATTGGTTTACCGTTCCACATCGCTCGCGCGAAGTTGAGGAAACAGGATGACATCGCGGATCGACGGGCTATCGGTCAGCAACATCACCAGCCGGTCGATGCCGATACCTTCGCCGGCGGCCGGCGGCATGCCGTACTCCAGTGCCCGCACATAGTCGGCGTCGTAGTGCATGGCTTCGGCATCGCCGGCATCTTTCTGCTGCACTTGTTCCATGAATCGCTCCGCCTGGTCTTCCGGATCGTTCAGTTCCGAGAAGCCGTTGGCGATTTCGCGGCCGGCAATGAACAGCTCGAAACGATCGCAGATTGCCGGGTTCTGGTCGTTGCGGCGCGACAGCGGCGAGGTCTCGGCCGGGTAGGCAATGAGAAAGGTCGGCTGGATCAGCTTCGATTCCGCCGCAGCTTCAAACAGCTTCAGTTGCAGGGTGCCGATGGTGTCGGTTTCCTTGGCATTTTCGCCGTTGGCGCGGATGTGTTCCAGAAGCGTCGGCCCATCATTGAAGTCGATACCTGCCAGCTCGGGCGCGTATTTTTTCACCGCCTCCACCATCGTCAGGCGATCAAACGGCTTGCCGAATTCGATCTCAACGCCCTGATAGCTCACCAGCGTCTTGCCGAGCACCCTGGTGGCGATATCGCGGAACATGTCCTCGGTAAACTGCATCAGGTGTTCGTAGTCGCGCCAGGCGACATAGAACTCCATCATGGTGAATTCGGGATTGTGGCGAACCGAGATGCCTTCATTGCGGAAATTGCGGTTGATCTCGAACACGCGCTCGAAGCCGCCGACGACCAGCCGCTTGAGGTATAGCTCCGGCGCAATGCGAAGGTACAGTTCCATGTCCAGCGCATTGTGGTGGGTCTTGAAGGGTCGCGCGGCGGCACCGCCGGGAATGGGGTGCATCATCGGCGTCTCGACTTCGAGGTAGCCGTGCCGCACCATGAATTCGCGCATGGTTTGCACGATCTTTGAGCGCACCACAAACGTCTCGCGCACCTCGGGGCTCATGATCAGGTCAACATAGCGCATGCGATAGCGCTGTTCGGTATCCGTCAGCCCATGAAATTTTTCCGGCAACGGGCGGATCGACTTCGTGATGAGGCGGATCGCCTTCACATGAATCGACAACTCGTTTGAGTTGGTGCGGAACAGGTAACCTTCGGCGCCGACGATATCGCCGAGGTCGAAGCGCTTGAACGCCTCCATCGCTTCCTCGCCGATTTCGTCGCGTTTTACATACAACTGGATGCGGCCCGACGCGTCCTGGATGGTGGCGAAAGCGGCCTTGCCCATCAGGCGTTTCAGCATGATGCGGCCGGCGACCTTGACGTCAATGTGCGCGTTGGCCTCGAACTCCTCCTTCGACTTTGATCCATGCGCCGCGTGCAGGTCGGCAGCGACGTGCTCAGGGCGGTAATCGTTGGTGAAAGCGATGCCGTTAGGGCTGGCGGCACGCAGCGTCTTCAGCTTTTCACGGCGGTCGGCGATGACGTGATTCTCGTCTTGGGGCGGGGCTTGGTTTTCTTCGGACATGGTCAGTCTCGTTTTCGTCGTGCCGGTCTAATTGATTACTCCTTCTCCCTAGCAGGGGCTAGGGGAGGAAATGCATACTTCTCCGATTGTGCCTAAACCCCCTGCTTCAAACTCGCCGCAATGAACTCATCCAGGTGCCCGTCCAGCACCTTCTGCGTATTGCCGGTTTCGTAATTGGTGCGCAGGTCCTTGATGCGGGACTGGTCGAGCACGTACGAGCGGATCTGGTGGCCCCAGCCGATGTCGGTCTTGGAATCTTCCAGCTTCTGCTGGTCGCTCTGGCGCTTGCGCAGTTCGAGCTCGTACAGCTTGGCTTTCAGCATCGACATCGCCTCGGCCCGATTGCGGTGCTGCGAGCGGTCATTCTGGCATTGCACCACCACCCCAGTCGGCGCGTGGGTAATGCGCACCGCCGAATCGGTCTTGTTGATGTGCTGGCCACCGGCACCGGACGCGCGATAGGTGTCGACGCGCAGGTCGGCCGGGTTTATGTCAATTTCGATCGAGTCATCGACTTCGGGGTAGACGAAGACGCTGGCAAACGAGGTGTGACGCCCGCCGGACGAATCGAACGGTGACTTGCGCACCAGGCGATGTACGCCGACTTCGGTACGCAGAAAGCCATAGGCGTATTCACCGATGACTTTGATCGAGCAAGACTTGATGCCGGCCACGTCGCCGGCGGATTCTTCCAGCAACTCGGTCTTGAAACCCTTGCGTTCGCAGTAGCGCAGGTACTGCCGCATCAGCATGTTGGCCCAGTCCTGCGCTTCGGTGCCGCCGGCGCCCGACTGGATGTCGATAAAGCAGTTGTTCGGGTCCATCGGGTTGTTGAACATGCGCCGGAATTCGAGGTCC
>JANNGY010000446.1:0-8473 GCA_031404095.1 Betaproteobacteria bacterium
GGACTTGTCGCGAAGCCGCAATGTCACCGACGAGCAACGCCGTACCCTGCGGGAAAAGCAACTGATACTCGATTCAGACGATCAGGTGGCGGCGCTGCTCTCGCTGCGGAATACGGTAAAGCAACTGGAATCGCGCCTCAATGAGATGCAACTGAAACTGGCCGCGACGCCGGCACCCGCCTCCCCTTCGGCGCCAGCCGTTTCTGCAGCCGCCGCACCCGCGCAAAAAATGCCTGCCGCCGCGAATGCGCCCGCGCAGCCGCCCGTTGTTGTTCCGGCGCCATCCGCGATCACGGCACCTGTTGCGCCGCAACCGGTACCCGCCCCCGCAAAAGCGGCTGTGGAGCCAAAGGCCGCGCCGGCGCCGTCGTCACCCGCGCCAACCGCATCAACGCCCGCACCGGCGCCGAGTGCGCCAAAGCCTGCACAAGCGACCGAGCCGACAAAGGCGCCTGTCGCCGAAGAATCGATCATGGACACGCTTGCCAGTTACCTGCCCTCGCCCCTGATAGGCGGCGGCATCGTCGCGGTCCTGCTCGCGTTGCTGGCTGCATGGGTGTTTTCGAGGCGCGAACGCGGTACAGACTATCGCGAAGCCTCACCCTTGGCGGCCACACCCGCGGCAGACGTAGCACCGATGGAGACAAAACGTCCGCGGACCTCGCGCAAAGCGGCGCGCGATGCCAAAGCCGCTGAAGCGGCAAATGTGCCGGACGACGCCGGCCCGATTACAGAACCGCCTGCCGTTGAGGCTTTCCAGCAAACCTCGCGCAATGTCACCGCCGATTACGACGCTGTTGAACGGGCCAATGCCGAATTCGCCCGGCCCGACACCCCGCCCCCCACATTCGCCCACACGACGGGCTCGAACAGCGAAGTCGATGCGCCGGTCATATTCGACGATACACCGGCACGCTTTGAAGTTGATTCACGGCCGGCGACGACGGTGGATTTCCTGGTCGGCATGGACGAAAAACTGCCGGAAGATCGCGTGCGTCGCCTGCAGTACATGCACGAGCGCTATCCCGAACTGAAGACCAATACCATCTCGATCGACGATGCCGATTCGGTCATCAATGCGGCGCGCCTGTACTACGACGAAGGCGACAAAGGCAACGGCCGCAACAAGGCCAGCGAACTGCTGACATTCGCGGTCGAGGAACGCCCGCAGGAAATCCGCTACTGGCTGGCGCAATTCGAAATTTTCCGCCTGGAAAACATGGCCGCCGAATTCACCGCGATGGCCGGTAAATTCCACGTCCTGTTCAGCCATACCACGGCGTGGCCGATGGTCCGGCATATCGGCCACGAACTTGATCCGGGCAATCCACTGTTCGCGGCCGGCGGCAGCCCGTTGCTGGCCGGTGAAATGCGCTTTGATCCGATCGCCGAAAACTGGCTCAATGCGCCGATGGACTTTACCTCGGATGCGCTGATGTCCGACCTGCGCCTGGCGCTGCTGGATGATCATGGTGTCAGCCGCGCCGATTTTGAATCGATTACGGCGCGCCTCACGGCGTCGGCCGGGGCGGCATAACAATGACTCTGCCGATGCGTCAATTCAAGCCCCTCTCCCGTTTACGGGAGAGGGTGGCCGACAGGCCGGGAGAGGGGAAGATTCCCGCGCGCCTCTTTGCGCTCCCGTCCTTTCATTCGGGACAACGAGACATAAATCTATCATCATGACCTGCGACGATATCGCTGCCCTCTCCCGGCCTTCGGCCACCCTCTCCCGTAAACGGGCGAGGGATCTTGCCGCGCGCCTCACGGCGTCGGCCGGCGCGGCATAGTGGAATAGTGGATTAACGTGATGCAAACCAGCGACTTCAACCCCATTTCAAACTCGGCGATGCTGAACATCACCTCGCTGCAGAATCGTGAACAGCGGGTGCGGTTGATCAGCACCATCAAGGCGTTTGCCGATGCACCGGCGCCGATTTCGGCCGATGCCGTGCACAAACTGGTGGTATTCGAAAACAGCCTCTACCCGGTCGTGCAAGCCGACAAGCGCTGGTTCTTCGCAACCGCCGGCAAGACCGAGGCGGTGCAATTCGCGCGCGACATGCACGTCATGCACAACGTCGCGGCCAAGACATTCGAGAGCCTGCTGGAACGGCGCGGCGAATGGAGCCAGGGCGATGCCGACCCGCTGCTGCAACGCATCCTTGCCTTTGCCCTCTTCCACCATTGTGCGGGAATCAAGTGGTGCTACTTCCGTCATGAGCCGGTCAAGCCGACCATCTGGCCGGACCTGCACGCGCTGTACAAATTTGCCGATGCCCACGCCTTTGCCACCACGCCAGTGCCGCTGTTCGCCGACGAAGCGCAATTCAAGATCACGCCACTGTCGCTGTACCTGCGGGCGCTGTTGCTGGAAGTATTGAATACCGGCAGCCTGTCGATGCCGCAGATCGAGATCGCCGATGGCTGGCTGGCGGAATGGACACCCGAGTACGCACTCGAGGAAACCTACGTGCAGCGCTCGCACGCGTTGTTTGTCGATCTCGATCTTATGGCGGGCATGCAATTGGTCACCGGCAATGCCGCCAAGCCCTCGTATCGTTATGTGCGCGTGGAAGGCCTGAAGGAACAGGTGGAGGCGGTGCGCAGTCAATTGCGTACCGGCAATCCGTATTTCGGACGCGGCGCGCCGAATGCATTCTCGATGGAAGAGCATGTCGCCTTGCTGTCGACCATCGAGCGTCTCTACACCACATTGTTGCAGGCCAGCGCCTCGCGCATCGAGGAACGCAAGCCGGTCGAAAACCTGATGGCCGAGGTCAGGCTGGGTTTCGACGATGCGCGGCAGGTGGTGAGCGGCGAGGCCGCGGCGCCGGCCGCCGGAGAGAATCCCGCTTTTGATTTCGGCAGCCTGTCACTGAGCCTTGACGAGGCGCCCGCCGTTGCCGAGGCGGCCAGCGCCGCCAGCACACCGCCGGTCACCGACACCCGCTGGACGCGCTGGAAAATTCACGACATGAGTTCCAAGGGCGTCGGCCTGATGGTCGATCGCGTGACCGGCGAGCGCATCAGCGTCGGCCAGTTGCTGGCCGTCAAGCCCGATGGATTTGCCCACTACCTGCTGGGCGTGATCGTGCGCAAAATGACCCAGCGCACCGTCGGCGAAACCCTGCTCGGCGTGGAAATACTGTCATACCGCCCGTTGCCGGTCACGCTCTATCGATACATTCACGCGCGCGACGCGATGCCCGATCCCGGCAGCCCGCCGGTGTCCGCGATGTATTTGCCCGGGCGCGACCAGGAAGGCAAATCCGACATCCTGGTGCTGCCGGCCGGCGACTTCGCCCTGAAGAACATCTTCAGCCTGCCGACCAAGGCCGTCAATTTCCGTGTGCGCATCAATCGCGTGTTGCGCAAAGGGTCGGATTGGGTGGGGCTGCGGTTTGAGGTGATCGGGAAGAAGTAGGCGTTTGTTTTTGGTAGTTGAAATAGTGCGGTCACCGAAAATCCCTCCCGCCCTCCCTTTAAAAAGGGAGGAGTCACGGTGAAGGCATGAGTCGCGGAGCAAAGACTGCCGTTCCGCAGGTTGGGTTTCGCGCAGCGCTGACCATTGTTCTTGCAAGGGTCAATTTCAGAGGGGAAATAGTTCGCCCTGGGCACTTCCCCCTTTGAAAAAGGGGGACTGAGGGGGATTTGCGGTGGTCGCACCCGCGCAATCTCCCAACGCAACCTACATTTTCCCCGTCTTCTCCACCGCCCGCTTCGCCTTCGCCCGCCGCGCATCCTTCGGGTCCGCCTGCAACGCACGATAGAGCTCAACGCGATCACCGTCGCGCAACAAATAATCGCCCGCACGTACCTTGCCCCAGACGCCAAAAGCTGTGGCCCTCTCAACGATCACCGCCAATTCTGGCACCAAGACGCACGCAGCATCTATCGCCACTCGCACACTGGCCGGCGGCGGCAGCTCAAGCGGAATCTCGCGCTGATCATCCGGCCAGGCCCACGCCACGCTCACCTTAAGCATCGTCACACCGGATCGCCGTACAACGCTTCCGCCCGGACGATGAAACGCTCGATCATCGTGTTGGCGATCATGCCGAAGACCGGGCCGACCGCCTTTTCCAGCAGCGGGCTGGAAAAGCCGTAATCGAGCACCAGCGTCACCTTGCACGCGCCTTCGGAGAGCGCCAGAAACCGCCAGGTACCATCGAGCTGGCTGAACGGCCCCTCGCGCAATGTCATCCGGATCTCGGCATTTTCAGTTTTGAAATTTTCCGTCGTAAACGACTGCCTGATGCCGCGGTAATCGATGTGCAGCGTCGCCAGCGTCCGGGTCGCATCGCGCTCGGGTGTCTGGGCGCCGCTGCACCAGGGCAGAAATTCCGGATAGCGTTCGCAATCGTCCACCAGCACATACATCTGCGCGGCGGAGTACGGGACGAGTGCGGATTTTTCGACATGGGACATGGGAATCAAATTCTATCCGACCGGGGCACGCATCGAGGCGTGGGATAATTCCGGCCATGAGTATCGTCGACAACAAAAAGGCCTTTTTCGATTACTTCATCGAAGAGCGCTACGAAGCGGGAATCGTCCTGAGCGGCTGGGAAGTCAAGGCCATTCGCGCGGGCCGCGCACAGATCAAAGAAGGCTACGTCATCCTGAAACAGGGCGAACTGTTCCTGATCGGCGCGCACATCTCCGCCCTTCCCGAGGCCTCCACCCCACGTCAACCCCGACCCGGTGCGCACCCGCAAGCTGCTGCTCAACGCGGATGAAATCAAGAAACTGGTCGGTAAGATCGAGCAACGCGGCTACACCCTCGTGCCGCTGAACCTGCATTTCAAGGGTGGCTTCGTCAAGCTCGAAATCGGGCTGGCCAAGGGCAAGAAACAGCACGACAAGCGGGATGTGGAGAAAGAGAAAGACTGGAAGCGCGAGCAGGAGCAGTTGATGAAGAAGCGGGTGGGGTGATTCTTCGCTTTTGCGGCGTTCAAATCGGACCTTTCAATAAAATACCTGTCACCCGCGCGCAAGCTCTTAAGTGCTCGCTCTTTGGATTCTCGTTCAAAAAATCCATGTCATCCTGAGCGAAGCGAAGGATCTCGTCGCTCCCAGATACTTCGCTTCGCTCAGGATGACAGCATTATTTAATTGACGATGGAATAAGTTAGCGCTTATGCGCGCACGCGGGGATCCAGGTTGACTACAAAATTGGATCCCAGCCTGCGCGGGGACGACAAGTTTTTTGACGATTCACGACGTGTCGAATTTCGTAGAACGCCATTTGGCGCGGTGTTTCACGAGTTTTTGCCTTGAGAGGCGCGCCAGTGCTTGAGTACCCTCCAGGGAACTTCTAAAAACCCTGTCATTCCCGCGTCAAGCGGGAATCCATGTTTTCGTAAGATACTGATGTGCGTAGAGATTTGGATCGCCGCTTTCGCGGGGATGACAAATTTTTGGGGTTTCGAGAAGTTCCCCCCAGGGAAACTTCCATTAACCCCTGGCGTACCGCGAACAACCTCAAGGGTGCTACCCTGAACGCGGCAAAGACATGAACGAGAATCCGCTACCGCCGTCACCCACCGGCTGTCTGGACACCGGTTCCGGGCCAGCGCCAACGCTAACGGCGCGCGCCATTTCAAAAGCGGATCTGGATGCGCGCACGATCGACGCCTGGGCGGCGCTGGAAAGATGCTCAGCGGACCGAAACCCCTTCCTCTCGCCGAAGTTCATGGGGCCCGCCCTCCGCCACCTCTCGCCGGATATCGACGCCCGTATCGTGCTGGTTGAAACAGGCGGGCCCGAATCGCGTCTGGTCGCGCTGGGCGTATTCGAAAACGTGCCGGCGAGCCGGCACTTTCCTTTGCCCCACCAGCGCGCTTACCGTAGCCAGCACTCGTTCCTCTCCGGTGTGTTGCTGGATGCGGCGTGGGGCGGCGTTGCCCTCGACGTGCTGCTCGCGTTTCTCGGCGATGGCGAGCGTGGCCGGACGGCGATCCATGTGGGCTATCTCGCAAGCGACAGCTTGTTTTGCAAGGCGCTGCGCACATCGCCGGCATGGTTCGAGGGCGATTTCACCCGGCGCGCCATTCTCGTCCCGCCCGATTGGGGGGAAGCGTTTCTGTCGCAACACCTATCGGCCGCCCGCAGGAAAGACCTGCGACGCCGGGAACGCCATCTGGCAGAAATCGCGCCGCTGAAATGGCGCCTGTTGCAAGGCGATCAGATTGACGAGCGCTGCATCGACACTTTCCTGCGCCTGGAGGACAGCGGCTGGCGCAACACAAACCGCTCTTCGCTGCGGGCAGTGCCAGGACACGAAGACTTCTTCCGCGCGATGGTCAGTGGCTTTGCCGCGGAAGACCGTGTCTTTTTCGCGGAGCTGGTTCTCGGCGACCGGGTCATCGCCTCATCGAGCAATTTGCTTCACGGCAACGCCGCTTTCGCCTTCAAGCTGGGTTGGGATGCATCTTACGCAAGCATGTCGCCGGGAATGCTGAATGAAGTGGAACTGGTGCGACAGTTACCCAAACAGTTGCCGGGACTGGACTACCTGGATAGTTGCGCGGCGCCAGGATCATTTCTGGAAAGCCTGTATGCCGGCCGCCGCGAACTCGTCAGCGGCCATTACGCGCTGAGCATAATGAGCAGCGGCATCCTGCGCGGACAGGCGTGGGCGCGAAGCATCAAGCGCCAGCTGATGCGCTAAGGAACCTTTGATCAAGTGTCATTCCCGCGTCCCGCGGGATTCCCTTCGGTCAAAGCGGGAAACCATTTTGCGTTTCGAAACATGGATCTCCGCGTCGACCAACGGAAGTCCCCATGGGACGCGGGAGATGACAGTTTGGGACTTGATCAGACCTTTCCAAATCCCAAAGACGCTGATTTATTCCAATCTCCAATCATTGGAATAATGATTGCTGTCATTCCCGCACAAACGGGAGTGCATTTTTTCTCCGCCAAACATGGATTCCCGCTTCCGCGGGAATGACAATTATTAATGCCTCAATGAAATGTAAATCGACTTACATCCATTGCGAGTCATGCCGGTGGAAGCGACCGCCGCTCCAGACGACAAGGTTGAACAAGACCACCACCCGGCGTCGCCCGGCCTCGCGCGCACCCATCTGCGACTGTACCTTTATCGACGGCAAGTTATCTTGCTGGATAAGGGCATAGACGCGGCGAATTCCTTGTGCCTGTAATTGGCGAAGCATTTTGCCGACCAGTTCGACCGCGTAACCGCGCACCCGAAAGGGCCGTGCAACATACAGTCCGAAGGCATAAACCTCGTCGCCGGCCGGGCGGAAAGCATAGAAATCGAAGTGGGGATGGTCGTGCTCATGCCCGGCCCACCAGCGGTAACCGACGATCTCGCCGTCCAGCAATCCAACATATCCGCCGAAACCGCGCCGAAAACATTCGTCGACCATGACCAGCGATTGCGCTGTATCCGAGTGGTACTGGCGGATATGGGCCTCAAGCCCGGCGCGGTGTTCAACACCGATCGGCAATACCACGAGGCTATCGGTAATCCCGGGGGGGACCGGCGCCGTCAGGTCGGTGACCATGAAAAGATCTTTTCGGCGCTGCAATACAAACGAGCGCAGACGTCGCAATCCCTGCGTCAGTGATGGACGATTAGCCATGGCCACACCGCAGCGTCTGAAGGGTCCAGCGTGGCATTGCCCCGAGTTGCCAAATAGCTGTCATAGGCTGATGATGCACCCTGGGCGGATACCGTGACAAGGATCGAATCCCCGCAATTGCCGTGAAGATGTCGCAAAACAAAAAAACCCGCACAAGGCGGGTTTGATATTTTTGGGGTGGCTGCCGGACCTTGAGCGAGCTGATGCCCGTGCGCGTGATTTCGTCGGCCTGCAATTTGGCGATCCGATCCTTGCCGCCGCGCTGGGCGTTGCGGAGCTCGTCGAGGTCGGTGCTGAAGCCGTCGCGGATCATGCCGCCTTCCTTCACCGCGAGCGGCGGTTCGTCTACGATGGCGCGGCTTATCAATTCGACCAAGTCAGGCGCTTCGGAAAGTTGCTTCTTCAACTCATCAACCAGACTGAGACTGGTTGGGCGGGCGTCCTCGCCAGCCGTTGGCTCGTCTTCCATCAACGGTTCGGCTCGCGGGTACGCTCGCCCCACCAAATCAAGAAGCGTTCTTAACGCGGGGATTTGTTCCAGCGCCTGGCGCAAGGCGGTGAGATCACGAGCATTGCCGCTACCGCTACTGATCCGGCCCAGCGTGCGCTCCAGATCGCGGACGCTCGTGAGTTGGGCGCGAAAGCCGTCGAGGCCGGGCGAGTTCTCAATGAACGTCTGCACCGTTTCCTGCCGTTGGCGGATGGCTTCGACGGCGGCCAGCGGCTGCGAGAGCCAATTGCGCAGCAGGCGCGCGCCCATCGGCGTGACGGTTTTGTTCAACGCGCCGTAAAGACACGAGTTACGCGGGGCATCGCGGTGAAGCGGTTCAAGAATTTCCAGATGCCGCAGCGTGGTG
>JANNGY010000447.1:0-4797 GCA_031404095.1 Betaproteobacteria bacterium
AACACGGTCGGCGAGTTCACCGATTTCCGGCACCCGTCGCTGGTGAACGGCCAGCGCACACTCATCTACCCGAACGCCACCCTTCCCTTCACGCGACCATATGGTTTTGTCACGCCGAAACTGGGTTTTCACGCCACCTACTACAACCTCACGGCGAACGAAACCGGCTATGAGGGCGGCACCCGCGCGCTGCCGATCGTCAGCCTCGACAGCGGGCTTTCATTCGAGCGCCCGCTGACGTTATGGGGTGCGTCCATGTCGCAGACGCTGGAGCCGCGCCTGTTCTTCCTGTATGTGCCGTTTCGGGATCAGAGCAAGCTGCCGGCCTTCTCGACAGCGGAAACAGATTTCACCTTTGCCGAACTGTTCAACGAAAACCGCTTCGTCGGCGGCGACCGCATTGGCGACGCCAAGCAGGTTTCGGCTGCCATCACCACGCGTTTCATCGATAATCTCACCGGCATCGAACGGCTGCGCGCGGCGATCGGCCAGCGCTACTATTTCGAGCCACAGCGGGTGACGCTGCCGAACAGCGCGCTCCCCGCGTCAAGCCAGTCGCTGGATACAGCCAGCCGCTCGGACCTGCTGGCGGGACTTTCCGGCCAGCTCTCGGATGCCTGGTTTCTTGAATCGGTCTTCCAGTATTCGACATCGAACCGGATCTTCGAACGGGCCAGCGTGGCGGCGCGCTACAACGCAACCAACGGCCGGATACTCAACTTCAGCTACCGCTTCACGCGCGAATCGCTGAAACAGGCGGACGTTTCGGTGCAGTGGCCCTTCGGCCGGACCGCCCCGGCATGGACCATGCTCGCCCGCGCCAATTACTCCTTTCAGGACAAGGCGCTGCTCGAGGGCCTGCTGGGCGTCGAGTATAATCAGGGCTGCTGGGAATTCAGGCTGGTGGCGCACCGATTCACGACCGGGACCCAGCAATATTCAAACTCGATCCAGTTTCAGCTGGAACTGAAAGGCCTCTCCAAGCTGGGCATCAATCCGCTGGAGACGCTCAGACAGAACATTCCGGGATATCGGCGGTCCGATGATCGCTAGCCCGTTTTGTTGCAAGCCCCTCCCCTGTCACTTTTTTCTGGAAGCTGCACCATGAATCTCCGACTCATTGCTGGAATCGCCCTAACCGTACTGGCGAGCTTGCCGCTGACGTCCGCAGCCCAGTTCGCGCAGCCCGCGCCACCGGCGGCCGGCAGGATCGATACGAGGCTCACGGTGCCGGCCAAAACCGGCGGCGTCGTCGAACTGGACCGGATCGTCGCGGTCGTCAACAACGAAGTCATCACGTTAAACGAATTGAATAACCGGATCGCCGTGGTGGTCAAGCAACTGCAGGCGCAGAGCACCCAGTTGCCGCCGCAGGATGCCCTGAAAAAGCAACTGCTTGAACGCATGATCAACGACCTGGTGCAAATGCAGGAAGCCAAGGAAACCGGCATCCGCGTCGACGACTCCACGCTCGACAAAGCCTTGCAGCGCATTGCCGATGAAAACAACCTGTCGATGACCGAGTTCCGGCGACGACTGGAAGAAGACGGTGTGCGCTGGCAGAAGTTCCGGGAGGAAGTGCGCGGCGAAATCATCATGTCGCGGCTGCGAGAGCGTGAAGTCGAAAGCGGAATCAATGTCACCGAAGCGGAAGTCGACACACAGCTATCCCTGGAGGCCCGTGAGGCAACCACCGATCAGGAGTTCCGGCTCGCGCATATCCTGGTCCTGGTGCCGGAACAGGCTACCAGCGTGCAGATCGAGGCGCGCCGCAAACGCGCTCTGCTGGCGCTGTCTGAATTGCGTAAAGGCGCCGAATTTGCGCAGATTTCCGCGCAATATTCAGACGCGCCGGACGGCTTGCAGGGCGGTAACCTCGGCTGGCGTCCATCTGGCCGCCTGCCGGCGATTTTCCTGGAGGCACTGACTCCACTGAAGGCCGGTGAGACCACCGACATCCTGCGCAGCGCCAACGGATTTCACATCGTGAAATTGCTGGACAAACGGGGGCGCAATCTGCAGCCAACCATCCAGCAAACCCATGTGCGTCACATCCTCATCAAGTCCAAGGAAGGCGTCACGGACAATGACGCGAAAGAACGCCTGGCACGCCTTCGCGAACGCATTATCGGCGGCGCCGATTTTGCCGAACTCGCCAAGGTGCACTCTGATGATCCTTCCAATTCCGCAGGTGGCGATCTGGGCTGGATTTCACCCGGTGATACGGTGCCGGAATTCGAGCGTGCGATGAACCAGCTGCGCGACAATGAAATTTCCGCGCCGGTACAAAGCACCTTTGGCTGGCACCTGGTGCAGGTCATTGAGCGCCGCACCGAGGGCGTCTCCGACGAACGCAAGCGCGCCGCCGCGAAAAACACCATCCGCGCCCGGAAAGCCGATGAAGCCTACCAGGACTGGCTGCGTCAGACGCGGGACCGCGCGTTTGTCGAATACCGGCTGGAAGAAAAGTGACAACGGCCCGCGCACGCGGGCCGTTGTCATCCTGAGCGTGGCGAAGGATCTGGGCGCATGACCACAATCTCCGCAAGCCGGCCCAACATTGCCATTACCTCGGGCGAACCCGCAGGAATCGGACCGGATCTCTGTGCCCTGTTGGCAAGGGAAGAATTTGCCGCGCGCCTCGTGGTGCTGGGCGACCGCGAACTGATCGAGTCGCGTGCCAGGATGCTGGGGGCCGACGTCGACAGCCTGACGATTGATTCGACGTCCGTCGCGTCGCCGGTGATCTGCGGCAAGCTCGATGCCGCCAACAGCCCTTATGTACTGAAGTTGCTCGACCGCGCCATCGACGGCTGTCGTTCAGGAGAGTTCGATGCGATGGTGACGGCCCCGCTGCACAAGGGGATCATCAACGACGCCAATGTCAATGGTGACCGGTTTGTTGGCCATACCGAATATCTCGCCGGGAAAACCGGAACGGCACGAGTGGTGATGATGCTGGTCGGCGGCGGCCTGCGTGTTGCCCTGGCAACGACGCACCTCGCCATTGCCAATGTGCCCGCCGCCATCACCCGCGAAGACCTTGCCGCCACGCTCCGGATCCTGCACCTTGAGTTGGTCGCCAAGTTCGGCATTGCCGCGCCGCGGATCCTGGTGGCCGGGCTGAATCCCCACGCCGGCGAAGGCGGATACCTGGGCCGCGAAGAAATCGACGTCATTGCGCCGGTGCTTGATCAACTCAGGTGCGAAGGGATGCTGTTGACGGGGCCGTTGCCGGCTGACACTCTGTTCACGCCGCAGCACCTGGCGCAGGCCGACGCGGTGCTGGCGATGTATCACGATCAGGGGTTGCCTGTCCTCAAGTACGCAAGTTTCGGCCAGGGCGTCAATGTCACACTGGGATTGCCGATCATCCGCACCTCGGTAGACCACGGCACCGCGCTGGACTTGGCCGGCACGGGCAACATAGACACCGGCAGCATGAAAGCGGCCATCGAACTGGCGATTGACCTCGCGAACAAGCGCCGCGACTGAAATGCTGCCCAGGGCCAAGAAGCGGTTTGGGCAACATTTTCTGACCGACCGGCACTACATCGACCGCATCGTCGGCGCCATTGCGCCAAAGGCCGCTGATGTCGTGGTGGAAATCGGGCCCGGGCCCGGGGCAATCACCGCGCCGCTGGTCGCGACGCTGGATCACCTGCACGCGGTGGAAATCGATCGCGATCTGGCCGCGGCCCTGCGTGCACGCTTCGATCCGGCCCGATTCACATTGCACGAAGAAAACGTCCTCGATTTCGACTTCGGCAAACTTGCCGCGCGCTTCCGCTGCGTAGGCAATCTCCCGTACAACATCTCGACACCGTTCCTGTTCCACCTCGCGGATTTCGAGACGCAATTGATCGACGGCGTATTCATGCTGCAAAAGGAAGTGGTCGATCGCATGGTTGCGGCGCCGGGCACGGAGGCGTACGGGCGGTTATCGGTAATGCTGCAATACCGCTTTGCGATGCAGCGCCTGTTCGATGTACCGCCTGGCGCTTTCACGCCGCCGCCGAAAGTTGAATCGGCAATTGTGCGCATGGTGCCGCTGGATGCCGACCGGCTGCGCGCAAACGATGACTCGAAATTCGCCTCCATCGTCACGGCCGGATTTGGACAGCGGCGCAAGACACTGGGCAACACGCTGAAGCCGTTTCTGAGTGGCGCGCAAATGAATGCGCTGGGGATTGATCCGCGACGCCGGGGCGAAACGCTTTCCATTGTCGAATTCGTCGCGCTCGCTGATGCCTCGCTTGATAACGAAATAGTGAAACTCTAGCACCGGCGCGCGTTTCCAGTGTTTTTTGGCCTGAAAGCACCGCCAGTGCTAGAGTTTGATCAGCGCATCCAGGTTTTGATATAGGCGAACGACGGAGAACTTGGCGCCAGGGCAGGGGCAGAGAGGGTCGCTCCGCAGCTATTCAACTTGGCGTATCCACCGGGGGCGTATGGAGACTATGGCGCCTTCTGGATGAATTCGATCTTGTATCCGTCCGGATCTTCCGCGAACGCAATCACGCTGCCGCCAAACTTCATCGGCCCGGGCTCGCGCGTCACCTTGCCGCCCTTGGCCTTGATCGCCTCGCAAGCTTTGTAGACATCGGGCAAACCAATGGCGATGTGCCCGAAGGCATTGCCCAACTGGTAACTCTTCGTTTCCCAATTGTGCGTGAGCTCGATCACGGCACCTTGCGATTCGTCGCCAAATCCCACGAAGGCAAGTGTGAATTTGCCGTCGGGATAATCCTTGCGCCTCAGCAATTTCATGCCAAGGACATTGGTATAGAAATCGAT
>JANNGY010000448.1:0-12344 GCA_031404095.1 Betaproteobacteria bacterium
AAATGGTCGCCACAGTGCAGGGCTCACCGAGATATTCAATTACCTGCGCCGAATAGAGCACATCGATCACTTCACCGCCGCGACGCAGCAGGCGGATCTCGATGTTGTCGGCCCGCCCCTCGGTTCGCAGTTTGTGTATCAGTTGTTCACGCTGTGCGGGATCGGGCCAGACGCCGAGTTCAATCGTCGTCTTGCCGATGACTTCATCGCGGCTGTAGCCAAACATTTCGAAGCAGGCCTGGTTGGCCTCGACATAGCGGCCGTCCGCGAGGCGGCTGAAGACAATCGGAATCGGACTTCCCTCAAATACCGCCGAAAACAGCACCTGCGAACGTCGCAACTCGATATCCGCCGACTTGCGCCTGCTGATGTCGCGCAAAAATCCGACAAACCCTCGCCGGCCGTTAACCTGAATTTCCGCGTACACCGCCTCGACCGGAAACTCGCGCCCGTCACGGTGCCGTCCGACGGTCTCGCTGCCGCGCCAGTCAAGCCGCTTTTCACCCGTCGTCAAATAGCGACGCATGCCCGCCACATGCGCGGCGCGCAGAGATTCCGGCTGGATGACGCCCAGGGTTTTCCCCACCAGTTGGTCCGGCGCGTACCCAAAGATCGCCAAGGTGGCGGGGTTGGCGAATTGCACCAGCCCGGCGTCGTCGACAATGAAGACAGCGTCATTGGTCGTTTCCCACAGCGAGCGAAAACGCGCTTCGCTTTCGCCCAGTTCCCGCTGGGATTGCCGCTGCTGCGTCCGCGCCGCACACAGCACCAGCATCATCAGTGCCAGCGCGTAGATATAACCCTGTTGCACGATGCTGCTGTAAATGGCGGGCAATTCGGTGAAAGGCCCCAGCCCCAGAGAAGTGCCGGTGATGACCACGATCGAAATGGCAAAGCTCGCGATTGCCACGGCAAGGCGGCTGGCCTCCAGCGCACACCACACGCCAATGGCAAAAATGGCAAACTCGGCGAGATAGTGAACCCATGTCAACGCCGGCGGCGTGCTGAAGGTCAGCAGTGCGGCGAGGCATGGCACCAGCAGGAACCAGTTTTGCGGCCGCCTGCGGCGCGCGCCATTCGACGAGCCCGCGCGCCAGGCGAAGATCAGCGAGGCGACGATGGCGATACCGAGCGCATCCCCGAGCCACCACGCTATCGCACGTGGCAGCGCACCTTCCATCGTCACGGCGCCGTCGACAAACAGCGCGGCGATCCCGGTCGTCGCCGAAATGAGACTGGTAAGCAGCGCCACCGGAATGAACAGGACAATGACGTCGCGCACACGGTCGAGCTCCTTGCGAAAATCGAGGACGCGTAATGCGAGCCATGCGCCGACGACCGCTTCGAAGGTGTTGCCGGTCGCCATCAGCGCAGTCGCGGCAACACTGTTGTCCGCCAGAAGCAGGGAGAAAAATGCGCCCAGGAAAATGCCTGGCCACACGCGCGTGCCGAGCAGAATCACTGCCGCGAACGCAATTCCGGATGGCAGCCAGAGCGAGCCTGCATTGGCGTGCAACTCGATCAGCGCGAGCGCGATCCGGGTTGCGATAAGGTAGGTCAACGCGACCGCAAGAACGGGGCGCAACTGTAACCATGTTGCGTTGATAGGCTGCCGCATCGACGATTTCAGGTTTCTGGTCAGTGCCGGGAAATTGAACCCGGGCTAGCCGATAATTTACGCTGCGATCTGAAAAACTGCCACTTTGCCTATTCGATTCCCAGGCGATCCAATCGGTAGCGCAGGCTGCGAAACGTGATGCCCAGGACCTTTGCAGCGGCCGTCTTGTTGAAGCGGGTGAGTTCCAGCGCCTTGAGTATTTGTTCCCGCTCGATCTGGTCGAGGTATTCGTGCAACGGAATAGTGCGCTCTCCCGACAGCAGCGACGCCGTACTGCCGGGCGCTGCCGGATCCTCGGTCAGGTAGAGGTCGGCTTCGTGTATCTGCTTTCCATCGCACAGCGCCATGGCGCGTTCGAGTATGTTTTCCAGCTCGCGAACATTGCCGGGATAGTCGTAGCCTTTCAGCGCACGCATGGCACCTTCGTCCAGGTCGGGAAGCGCGGCGCCGGATTGCTGCGCGATGCGTTCCAGCGTCAGCGTGACCATCAGCGGAATATCCTCGGGTATTTCGCGCAGGCCCGGCATCTTCAGCTCGATGACGTTCAGCCGATAGAACAGGTCCTGCCGGAATTCTCCCGCCGCCACCTTTTCCGCGAGGTTCTTGTGTGTGGCCGAGATAATGCGAAAATCAACCGGCAATTCGAGAGTATCGCCCAGCTTGCGCACCTTCTTTTCCTGGATCACCCGCAACAGCTTGACCTGCATGGCGAGCGGCAGGTCGCCCACCTCGTCGAGAAACAGGGTCCCTCCCACAGCCGCATGCAGAAATCCCTCTTTGTCTGAGTCGGCACCGGTAAAAGCGCCTTTTCGGTAACCAAAGAATTCACTCTCCATCAGATTTTCGGGAATGGCACCACAGTTCACGGCGACAAATGGCGCATCGCGGCGCGCGGAGCCGGAGTGGATCAGGCGAGCGGCGACCTCTTTACCGGTGCCGGATTCACCGGCAATATAGACAGGGGCCTGGCTTCGGGCCAGCTTGGCAATCATGTCGCGGGCGCGTTGAATCGGCGCGGACTCACCCAACAGCCGCGGGCCCGACTCCCGCGATCCCCCATTTGCCCCTTGCGGGAGGGCAACCGCCGCGTTGGCCGATATCGCATTCTCGCCGGGACTTCTGTCGCCGCCGCCAATGCGCCGGCCACGATCCGAGACTGGCATCGGCAAATTCAACGCCGAGGTAATGACCTCGCGAAGCTGCCTGAGCTGGATTGGTTTGGAAATGTAATCGAACGCGCCGGCCTTCAAGGCCGACACGGCGTTGTCGGTACTGCCGTACGCCGTGATGACCGCGACCGGCGTATTGCCGTGGTTGGCGGCGATATGGGCGAGCACCTCGAGCCCATCGCCGTCCGGCAATCGCATATCGGTGAGGCACAGGTCGAAAGTCCGCTCACTGAGGCGGGCGAAGGCCTCTTCGCAGCTGCGGGCCGCCTCGGCCTCCACACCCATGCGCATCAGCGTGAGTACCAGCAATTCCCGAATATCGGCTTCGTCATCGACGATCAGCACGTGTTTGGTAGTCATTCGGACTGAAGCACTCCTGTCATGGTGAGTCGAAAACAAGCCCCGAAATTGGCCGGCCTGCCTTCAACGACGCATTCCAGCCTTGCGCCATTGACGTCCGCCAGCTCCCTGGCAATATACAGTCCCAGGCCGGTGCCGCGGGCATCGGTGGTGAAGAATGGCTCGAACAGGTGTTGAAGTACCTCGCTGGAAAGGCCCGGCCCATCGTCGATGACATCCAGAATCACCGTATTCGGCAAGGCGCCAGGCTGCAGCGAAATAATGGTGCTGCCCGGACGACCGCTACCGTGATGATGCGCATTCCTGACCAGATTCCATAGCACCTGGTCCAGGTGGCTGCGGTCAAATACCGGGCGCATCAGCGTCTGGATGGTCAGGTCAATGGCGTCGGCAGCCAATTTTTCGTTGGCGCAAAAATCCTGCACGAAACGGTCGAAATAAGTGCGAGCATCTATCGGCTCCGGATGTGCGCGATCGCGGCGATTCAGGTAGAGCACTTCCTCGACCATGCGATCGAGTCGGTGTGCATTGTCGCGAATGATGGTGAGCAGCCGGGCGTCTTCCGGATGCCGCTTGCTTTGCTCGCTGTCTTCGAGCAGCAATTCGGCCGCATGATTGATACTTGAGAGGGGATTGCGAATTTCATGGGCGATGCTCGCCGTCAGCCTGCCGAGCGCGACCAGTTTCATCTGCTGCGCCTGGGCGCGAATTCGGCTCGCGTCTTCGATAAACACGACCGTCGGCGCGGGCAGCGCATTACCGATGGCGACAAATCGAACCTGGTAGTCTTTCTGCGTTTTCTGGTCGCGCATCATTGAAAAGATGCGCTCCGGATCGCGCCGCCACTCTTCCAGCAGTATCGCCAATTGCGGCGAGGCTTCCGCCAATGTGCGGCTTCCCGAAAATTTCAGGCCGCCGATCAATGCCTCGCTTTGCGGATTGTGCTGTCGGATCAAGCCCTTTTCGTCGACCACGACAAACCCGTCCTGCATGTCACGAATGACGAGTTCGTTGATTTGCGCGAGATTGGCAAGGTCGACGCCGCGTTCCTCGGCGATCTGTTCGGCGCCGCGCGCATACTTCGCCAGCGTATAGCCGAGTCCTGCAACAAGGAAGTAGCTCCCCGCCAGGAGACCCGTTTGCAGGAAGTCGGCCGCGGGCGCATCGAGCGACAGGAATTGCCACGACTGTTCCAGCAATATCGCCAATGCGCCGATCGCCGCATGAAAGTAGGCGATGCGCCCGCGCGCCACCAATCCCGAGGCGGCAAGTGTGACCAGCAAAAGCAGGCCGATCCCGCTCTTGACGCCGCCGGTCGCATGCATGAGCAAGGTCATGCTGACGACATCGACGACGACCTGCCCGGTCAAGTGCAGGGTGGATCGCGGCACGCGAAGGCTTGCCAGTCCCAGCAGACCGACTGCCGCCATGAAATAGATCGCCAAGGACCACAACGCCAGTGCCGGCGATGCGGTGATCAGCAATTGGAAGCGCTGGAATCCCCAGATGGAAACCATCAGGATGACGGAGATGACCACCCGATAGACACAAAAGGTGGTGAGGGATCGCCAGACCGTCTCGGCGCGACTTGAAAGCACGGCCAAATCGGCTGTTCCCCCGGCCATCGGCGGCGCAGTGCGAATCAGGCTGTGTGGCACGCGGCTACCCGGTCACGCGGCTTGGCGATGCAGGCACCGTTGCGGCGTGCGACAAGTGCGTTTGTCATCAAGTTGTGCGCTTTCGGACTCCGGCATGAACACCCCGCACAGGTCGCATTTCACCATCTGCTCAGGAGGGCCCGGCGGCGTTGCCTGGTCGGCATCCGGCTTTTTCCGGAGGATTTTGAAGATCAGCCAGCCGACAACCGCAGCGGCCAAGAAAAACAGTATTTTTCCCATGATTCTCTTTTGAGGAAATATTCCCGTGCTTGACTATAACGACGTAATCGTAACGCAGGCGCGAATATTTCACTGACGGACGTCGTTTTCTCCGCTGCGTCGCGGTTGTGGTCACCGGCAGATGCCGGCCGTCAGATCTCCGCATTGGCGAACTGGATGATGATGGGACCACCGGCATGGTCATGAGCGGTGGTTGCCGCATGAGAGGTTTATTCCGTACGAAGCGCGTGTCTCTGATCAATAAAAAAAGCCGGCATCAACCGGCTTTTTTTCAACCAAAATTGGTCGGGGTGAGAGGATTCGAACCTCCGGCCTCTACGTCCCGAACGTAGCGCTCTACCAGGCTAAGCTACACCCCGTTCGTTGCCTACTTCTCAAGACCTGCGTTCAATTGCGAAAACGCATAATTGTAGCAGGGCATCGCGATAAACGGAATCCTTCAGGTTGGCAATGGCCGCTTCCGCTGCTTGCGCCTCACGACGCGCCTGCGCGCGCGTGTAGGCGAGCGCCCCGGTGGAATGAATGGCCGCGACCACGGCGGACATTTCATCACGTCCGCCATGCTCGATGGCGCGGCGGATTGCCGCTTGCTCCAATTCGCTACCGTGTTTCAACGCGAAAATCAGCGGCAATGTCGGTTTGCCCTCGGCCAGGTCGTCGCCGATGTTCTTGCCGGTCTCGCCGATTTCTCCGGAGTAGTCGAGCACATCGTCGATCAACTGGAAGGCGGTGCCCAGATGCATGCCATAACTTGCAATCGCCATTTCGTCTTCAGTCGATGAATTGCCCAGAATCGCGCCGACCCGACAGGCAGCCTCAAACAACTTGGCGGTCTTGAAACGAACCACGCGAAGATACTTCGCTTCATCGGTTTCAGGATCGTGAATATTCAACAATTGCAGCACTTCGCCTTCGGCAATGATGTTGGTCGCCTCGGCCAGAACTTCCATCACCCTGACCGAACCGATTGCCACCATCATCTGGAAAGCCCGCGAGTACAGAAAATCACCAACCAGGACCGCGGCGGCGTTGCCAAATTGTGAGTTGGCGGTCTTTCGACCGCGCCGCAGATCCGATTCGTCCACCACATCGTCATGCAGCAAGGTGGCGGTATGAATGAACTCGATAATCGCGGCCAGATCGTGGCAATGCGCCTTTGGCGCGCCAAAGTGATTGCCGGCAAACACCACCAGCGCCGGCCGCAAGCGCTTGCCACCCGACTCGATGATGTAGTGGGAAATCTGGTTGATCAGGACAACTTCAGAGGCGAGACGCTGCCGTATTACTCCATCCACTGCCGCCAGGTCGGCGGCGATAACGGTGCGAACGCTTTCGAGGCTTATCGGATTTACGGAGGAATTCATCGGAACCTGCTGGGACTCATGCCAAATTGCCAAGTAAACCCATGTTTCCACAAGATAAAACTTGGCAATGGGGTTTGACTGGCAGGGGAAAAGCCGGTATCATAGCGGGTTCTGTCAAAACTCGACGGAAATCACCCGATAATTTTTGGAGTTCAACCATGTATGCGGTCATAAAAACCGGCGGGAAGCAGTATCGTGTCCAGGCCGGCGAAAAAATCAAAGTAGAACAGATACCGGCAGATGTGGGCTCGCAGATCGTCCTCGATCAGGTGTTGATGGTAGGCAGCGGCGACGCTGTCACCATCGGGCAACCTCTCGTGGCCGGCGCGCTTGTCAACGCTACCGTCGTCTCCCAGGGCCGTCACGACAAAGTGACGATTTTCAAAATGCGCCGTCGCAAGCACTACCAGAAGCGTCAGGGCCATCGCCAGAACTACACCGAGATCCAGATCGGTGAGATCGTTGGCGAAATGAGCAAAGCTTAAGGAGATAACTCATGGCACATAAAAAAGCAGGCGGCAGTTCACGCAACGGTCGCGACTCGGAATCGAAACGCCTCGGCGTCAAGGCGTTCGGCGGCGAACTGATTCCCGCAGGTTCAATCATCGTCCGCCAGCGCGGCACCCAGTTCCATGCCGGCGACAACGTAGGCATGGGCAAGGATCACACCCTGTTCGCGCTTAAGGATGGCAAGGTTCAATTTGCCGTCAAGGGCGCCAAGAAGGTTCGTACCGTCAGTATCCAGGCGGTATAGTTTTCTCGAAGGCAATCAGAGGCTCCGAAGAGCGATCTTCGGGGCCTTTTTTGTTTTCGTAGAAAATCGTGGCCACCCAAAAAACTGATTCAGCCACAGATGAACACAGATGAACGCAGATAGACCATTAGTGGAGATGCGTTGGCGCGGGAAAGTACATCTGTGTTCATCTGTGGCTTGTTCCGAAGTTCCCGCACTCGGCAATCTGAATAGAAGTCGCGCAACCCGCGCGTTAGAATTGACATCATGAAATTCATCGACGAAGCACGTATTGAGATCCATGCCGGCAAGGGTGGCAACGGATCCGCCTCGATGCGCAGGGAAAAGCATATTCCCAAGGGCGGCCCCGATGGCGGTGACGGCGGACGTGGCGGAAACATCTACGTCGTTGCTGACAAGGATATCAACACCCTTGTCGATTACCGGTTCGCGCGCATCTTTCGCGCCAAGAACGGTGATGGTGGTCGTGGCGCCGGCTGCAACGGCCGCGGCGCGGATGATGTTTATCTGCGGGTACCCGTTGGCACCATCATCAGGGATTTGACCGGCGATCGCCAGATTGCCGACCTGACCCACGACGGCGAACAGGTGCTGGTGGCGCAGGGAGGACGTGGCGGCATGGGCAACCTGCATTTCAAGAGCTCCACCAACCGCGCACCCCGGCAGTTCACGCCGGGTGAGGCCGGGGAATCGAAAGACATACATTTCGAACTCAAGGTGCTGGCCGATGTTGGGCTGCTGGGGATGCCCAACGCCGGAAAATCAACCTTCATTCGCGCGGTTTCCGCCGCACGTCCCAAGGTGGCCGATTACCCGTTTACCACGTTGCATCCCAATCTCGGCGTGGTCCGGGTCAGCGACAATCGCAGCTTCGTGATCGCCGACGTGCCCGGGCTGATCGAAGGCGCAGCAGAAGGCGCCGGATTGGGCCACCAGTTCCTCAGGCATTTGCAGCGCACCCACTTGCTGTTGCACCTTGTCGACATCGCGCCCTTCGACCCGGAGACCGATCCGGTCAAGGAGGCCAAGGCGCTCGCCGGCGAGCTGAAGAAATACGACCAGTCGCTGCACGAAAAACCGCGCTGGCTGGTATTGAACAAGGTCGACCTGCTCGAGCCAGTCGAAGCCGAAAAGCGCGTCAAGGCGATCGTCAAGGGCCTGAAATGGAAAGGCCCGCACTACGTCATTTCCGCCATGAAAACGGACGGTTGCCGGGAACTGACCTTTGCCATCATGGATCACCTGATTGCCACGCGCGCGCAGGAATCCGCAAACGCGCTGCCCGCTGCCCGCTGAGCGCGATGCGTGACGCGAAACGCATTGTCGTCAAAATCGGCTCCACGCTGATCACCAACAATGGCGTCGGTGTCGACCATAGTTTGATCAGGCAGTGGGTTGCCCAGATCACCGCGTTGCGCGCGCGCGGTGTGGAAGTGTTGCTGGTGTCCTCTGGCGCGATTGCCGAAGGCATGCAGCGCCTCGGCTGGAAAACCAGGCCGCACGAGGTGAATCAATTGCAGGCGGCAGCAGCCGTGGGGCAAATGGGACTGGTGCAGGTATACGAATCCGCATTCAGGGAACACGGTGCGGCAACGGCGCAGATATTGCTGACCCACGACGACCTTGCCGATCGCAAGCGCTATTTGAACGCCCGCTCGACCCTGACCACGCTACTGGCACTCGGTGTGGTGCCGGTGATCAACGAAAACGACACCGTCGTGACCGATGAAATCAAATTCGGCGATAACGACACGCTCGGCGCGCTGGTCGCCAACCTGGTCGATGCCGATCATCTGGTGATACTGACCGATCAACAGGGTGTCTTCAGCGCGGATCCACGCATTGACCCCCAAGCACACCTGATTCGCGAGGCCAAGGCCTCGGACCCATCGCTGGAGGCCTTGGCGGGTGGCAGCGGGTCATTACTCGGACGCGGCGGCATGCTGACAAAAATCCTCGCCGCAAAAAAAGCCGCGCTGTCCGGCACCCACACGCTGATTGCGCATGGGCGCGAAGCCGATGTGTTACTTCGATTGCAGCAGGGTGAAGCAATCGGCACGCGCCTCGTGTCGGAGACCATCGGCCTGCAGGCGAGAAAAACCTGGCTCGCCGGTCATTTAAAGACCAGCGGCAAGCTTTATCTGGATGCCGGGGCGGCACGTGCGCTGGTTCAAGGAGGCAAGAGCCTGTTGCCGGTTGGTGTGACGACCGTCGAAGGCCTCTTCGACCGCGGCGCAGTGGTCAGTTGCCTCGATCTGGATGGGCGGGAAATTGCGCGTGGCCTGGTTAACTATCCCTCCGCGGAAGCACAAAAAATTGCGCGCAAACCGACCGCGGAAATTGAGGCCCTGCTAGGTTACATTGCCGAACCGGAATTGATTCACCGGGACAACCTGGTACTGCTTTGACTGATGGTGCGGCCCGAACCGGGCCGTTGCCCGCGAGGCGGTGAACCGCGTCAGTCCGATTCCGCGCCCTGCGTGCTGCCATGCAACAAATCCACCGGCAGGGTCAGCGATTCAATTTGCGCCTCGGCCACGTGCTGGCGCGGTCGCGCATGCCTTATGGCGTGAGCGCCATTGCGCGGCAACGGCTCCAGGTAGCGTACCAACTGGTGCAATGCCTGCCGGTACACGTCGCGTTTGAACTCGATCACCGCGTCGAGTGGCACCCAGTAATCGTGCCAGCGCCAGGCGTCGAACTCCGGATGGGTGCTCGCGCGCAGACGTATGTCGTGGTCGCGCCCAACCAATTTCAGCAGATACCATATCTGCTTCTGGCCCTTGTAGGTCCCCCGCCATTCGCGCTTCACCCAGTGGTTGGGCACGCTGTAGTGCAGCCAGCTCTTGGTGCGGCCCAGAATCCTGACGTGCTCGCGACGCAGCCCGGTTTCCTCTTCCAGTTCCCGAAACATGGCATCCTCCGGGCTTTCGCCCACTTTGATACCACCTTGCGGGAACTGCCACGCGTGCTCCTTGATGCGCTTTCCCCAAAACACTTCGTTCTTTGCATTGCAAAGGACGATAGCAACATTTGGGCGATAACCATCTCGGTCAATCATGGCCGTGCCCTTCCAAATCTGTAGTTAAAGTAATTCTTTCACAATTTGAGATAGGTGACTAGGGTCAAGAGTTCCGGTGGCGTGTAAAATGCCTGTCTTCGCAGTTTGCCAATTAATAAAAAAGTTACAACAAATCATGCGCTTATCAAATTTCTACCTCTCAACTCTGCGCGAAGCTCCGGCCGATGCGGACGTGGTATCGCAAAAGCTGATGTTGCGCGCCGGCATGATCAAAAAGCTCGCGGCCGGCATATACACCTACATGCCCATGGTGCTTCGGTCGATTCGCAAGATCGAAAACATCGTTCGCGACGAAATGAACGCGGCCGGGGCGGTGGAAATGCTGATGCCGGTGATCCAGCCCGGTGAACTCTGGCAGGAATCCGGCCGCTGGCAGGCATACGGCCCCGAATTGCTACGATTCAAGGACCGCCACGGACGAGATTTCATTGCCCAGCCTACTTCCGAGGAAGTGATCGCTGACATCGCCCGCAACGAATTGAAGAGCTACAAGCAGTTGCCGGTCAATTTTTATCATATCCAGACCAAGTTCCGTGACGAGCGCCGGCCGCGCTTTGGGGTGATGCGGGGGCGCGAATTCACCATGAAGGATGCCTACTCGTTCGACAAGGATGAAGCCGGCGCGAAGCAAAGCTACGAGGCCATGTATCACGCCTATGAGCGCACATTCACGCGAATGGGCTTGACCTTTCGTGCGGTCCGCGCCGACACCGGCAATATCGGCGGCAAGGCGAGTCACGAGTTTCAGGTGATCGCGGATACCGGTGAAGACGCCATCGCCTATTGCCCAACGTCCGACTACGCGGCCAATATCGAATTGGCCGAGGCCATGCCGCTGATTTCGGCGCGCGCTGCCGCCAACCAGCCAATGGTCAAGACGCCCACGCCCGGCAAGGCCAAGTGCGAAGACGTTGCCGCCTTGCTCGCCATCCCGCTGGCAGATACCGTCAAATCGATCGTGCTTGCCACCGAGTCGCTCGACGACAAGGGCAATATCGTCCAGGTGCAAATCTGGCTCCTGCTGATTCGCGGCGATCACGAACTCAACGAGATCAAGGCCGGCAAGGTCGACGGACTGAATGGCGGATTTCGCTTCGCGACCGAGGCTGAAATCGTCGAGTTTTTTGGCTGTCCGCCCGGCTACCTCGGACCCATCGGCCTGAAAAAGCCGGTGAACCTTGTCGTCGACCGGACCGTTGCCAACATGAGCGACTTCGTTTCTGGCGCCAATGTGGTCGATTTCCATTACACGGGCGTGAACTGGGGCCGTGACCTGCCGGAACCGGCGCGAGTTGCGGACCTTCGCAATGTTGTTGCCGGCGATCCTTCGCCCGATGGCAAAGGCGTACTGGCGTTGCAGCGCGGCATCGAAGTCGGCCATATATTCAGCGGCCTGCCCTATCCGGCATCGATGAAGTTGCTGTTCACTGATGAAACCGGCAAGAACCAGCCAATGATCATGGGCTGCTACGGTATCGGCGTGACGCGTCTGCTTGGCGCGGCGATCGAGCAGAATCACGACGACAAGGGTATCATCTGGCCGGACGCCATCGCCCCGTTCACGGTCGTCATTTGCCCGCTGGGCTATGACCGCAACGAAACGGTGAAGGCGGCCGCGGAGAGCCTTTACGCCGAACTGCTCGCGGCAAACATTGACGTGGTCCTGGACAACCGCGGAGAGCGGCCAGGAGTGATGTTCGCTGACTGGGAGCTGATTGGTGTTCCCCATCGTGTGACGATCGGTGACCGCGGACTCAAGGAGGGTAATGTCGAATATCAGCATCGGCGCGAGGAGAAAGCCACCGTGGTGCCCCTGGCTGGTATCGTGCCATTGCTCAAGGCCAGGATCACGGCACCATGAGCAAGCCTTAGCGCGTGTAACTCAAGCAAGGACGCAGCCCACCGGGCACTTGTGTTTCAAGTGCCGCGCCAGAGCCTGATCCTTTCCGCTTTTTCCAATCTCCCCGCCAGCCACAATTGGCGGGGTGAATCAAGAACAATGACCTGAGGAGAATTACATGATCGTCGGCACACCGAAAGAAATCAAAGACAACGAACGCCGCGTCGGACTGGTGCCGGGATCGGTGCATGAGCTGGTC